>JAFRRR010000022.1 GCA_017428035.1 Bacteroidales bacterium
CGCCCTCCATGATTTCTTTTGAAATTGCAGTCCCTAATATTTCTATTACAGACTATCTTATTTCTTTACCTCTTATTCTCTCTCAAGATTTCAATCAACTAACCCCCTTTTTCAAAGGGACTGCAAAGATACACATCTTTTCTTTTCTGCCAAATTTTTGACACAATTTTTTTAAAAAATATCATTTTGCCACTATAATACCTATCTTTGAAGTACTATGAACGATTCTGAAAACATCAAAACATCCCTTCCGGAGAACGCGTACCGGAAGTTGGAAGAGGGCGAGGAGTACACCCCGTTAATGTCTCCCAAGAAAAAGTATCCCGAAGCCACCGTATGGTCGGTGACCATCGGTATCCTTATGACCATAATCTTTTCGGCCGCGGCTGCATACCTGGGCCTGAAGGTGGGCCAGGTGTTTGAGGCGGCCATCCCAATCGCCATCATAGCCGTGGGCCTGAGCAGCGCCTTCAAAAAGCGCAACGCCCTGGGCCAGAACGTAATCATCCAGTCGATAGGCGCCTGCAGCGGCGTGATTGTGGCCGGCGCGGTGTTTACCCTGCCCGCCATTTATATATTAGGTCTGGATGTCAATTTCGTGCAGATGTTCCTGAGCTCGCTGCTGGGCGGTATGCTGGGCATCCTGTTCCTGATCCCTTTCCGCAAATATTTTGTAAAGGAGCAGCACGGCGAGTATCCTTTCCCCGAGGCGACGGCCACCACGCAGGTGCTGGTGAGCGGCGAGAGCGGCGGCAAGAGTTTCAAGACCCTGATCACTGCCGGCCTGATTGGCGGTATCTACGATTTTGTGGTGTCGACCTTCGGAGCCTGGACAGAGACTCTTTCCACCACGGTGATGCACTGGGGTCAGGTTGTTGCCGACAAGGCCAAAGTGGTGCTGAAAATCAATACCGGCGCGGCTGTGCTGGGCCTGGGCTACATCGTCGGCCTCAAATACGCCTTTATAATCTGCTGCGGCTCGCTGCTGGTGTGGCTGGTGGCGATTCCCCTGCTGGGCAATTTCTGCGGCGGGGTGGATTTTCTGGGAATGAGTTTCTCCGACGCCATTTCCCAAATGTCGGCCGATGAGATTTTCCGCACATACGCGCGTCAGATAGGCATCGGCGGCATTGCCACCGCCGGCATCATAGGCATAATCAAACAGGCCGGCGTAATAAAGAGCGCCGTGGGCCTGGCCGTGGGCGAATTCAAGAAAAAAGGTGGCCCGGCAGAACAGGTAGAGCGCACGCAGCGGGACATTCCTATGAAGACTGTAGTTTTCGGCATCATCCTGGTGCTGCTGGCAGTGTTTGCATTCTTTGCCCTGGGCGGCATTGTAAACAACATCTGGCAGGCGCTGGTAGGGCTGCTGATTGTGACCGTCATAGCATTTCTCTTTACCACCGTGGCGGCCAACGCCATTGCAATTGTGGGCACCAACCCGGTGAGCGGTATGACCATTATGACGCTGATCATTACGGCACTGGTGCTGGTGGCCTGCGGCCTTAAAGGCAATTCGGGTATGGTAGCTGCGCTGCTGATTGGCGGCGTGGTGTGCACGGCCCTCTCTACCGCAGGCGGCTTTATCACCGACCTCAAGATAGGTTACTGGATAGGCACCACCCCTGCAAAGCAGGAAGGATGGAAGTTTGTGGGCGTGCTGGTGGCTGCGGCCACCGTGGCCGGCGTGGTGATACTGCTTAACAAGACCTACGGCTTCACCGGCCCCGAAGCGCTGGTGGCACCTCAGGCCAACGCTATGGCGGCCGTGATCCAGCCTATGATGGAGGGCGGCAGCGCTCCCTGGCTGATGTACGGCATAGGCGCCATCATCGCCATCTTGCTCACCATCTTCAAAGTGCCGGCACTGGCCTTCTGTCTGGGTATGTTCATCCCCATTGACCTCAACCTCCCGCTGCTGGTGGGCGGCGCCATAAGCTGGTTTGTGGGCTCCCGCAGCAAAGACAAGGCTGTGAACACCGCACGGCAGGAAAAGGGCACCCTTATCGCATCCGGCTTCATTGCCGGTGGCGCGCTGATGGGCGTGGTGAGCGCGATACTCAAGTTTGCCAAGGTCGACTGGTTCCTCAGCGGCTGGAATGCAACTTATGGCGAAGTCATCGCCATTGTGCCGTACCTGCTTATTATTATATATATGATATGTTCGTCACTGAAAGCTAAACCCGAGCAATAATGGAAAAGATACTTGACAAGTTTTTAAGATACGTCTCTTTTGACACACAGTCCAGCGAAGAGAGCCCCAGCCAGCCTTCCACCGCAAAACAGCTCAAACTCCTGAGCCAGTTGCAGGGAGAGTTGCAGCAGATGGGCATCGAGTCCTCCCTGGACGAATACGGCTATGTGATGGCCACCATCCCCGCCAACACGGCGTCCAATGCCCCCAAGCTGGGCTTCATTGCCCACGTGGACACTTCTCCCGACGCCCCCGGCTGCAACATCAAGCCGCAGATTATAGAGAACTACGACGGCGGCGACGTGGCCCTTGGCGACGGCAAGAGCCTTAAGGTGAGCGAATTCCCCGAGATGCAGCTATACCGTGGCCAGACCCTTATTACCACCGACGGCACCACCCTTCTGGGCGCCGACGACAAGGCCGGCGTGGCGGAGATAATGTGTGCCGCAGAGTATATGATGACTCACCCCGAGTTCAAGCACGGCGAGGTCAAGATTGCCTTCACTCCCGACGAAGAGATTGGCCGCGGAGTGGTCAAGTTCGATGTCAAGAAGTTCGGCGCCGACTATGGCTACACTATGGACGGCGGTATGATTGGCGAGCTGGAATATGAAAACTTCAATGCCGCCGGTGCCAAGATCCACATTGCCGGCCGCAACATCCACCCGGGCTACGCCAAAAACAAAATGATAAACGCCTGCCTGGTGGCAATGGAGCTGAACGCAATGCTCCCCATAGAGCAGCGCCCCGAATACACCCAGGGCTACGAGGGTTTCATCCATCTGACCAGTTTCAAAGGCGTGGTAGAGGAGGCCGACCTGAGCTATATAATCCGCGACCACGACGCTGCAAAGCTGGAGGTCAAGAAGCAAATAGTGCAGGATGCGGTGGATTTCATCAACAAGAAATACGGCAATATCGTTACCGCCGAAATCAAGGACCAGTACCGCAATATGCGCGAGATGGTGGAGCCGCACTTCCACGTGGTGGAAAATGCGATGAAGGCTATGGAGATGGCGGGGGTAGTGCCCCGCGTACAGCCCATCCGCGGCGGCACCGACGGCGCCAACCTCTCTTATATGGGACTCCCCTGCCCCAACATCTTTGCCGGCGGCCACAATTTCCACGGCAAGCTGGAGTTCGTGCCGCTGGAGAGTATGCAAAAGGCTACCGAAGTGATACTGAACATTATAAAACTCTACGCCCAATAATATGAAGCGGCTGCTATTGACAGCGGCAATCGGCGCGGCGCTCCTGACGGGTTGCCGCACCGCGCGGGTGCGCTCTGCCACCGCCCCCCTGCCGCCTGCCGACACTGCCTTCACCATCACCCTGATTGGCGAAGAGTGCAAATTTGCCGACCACGTAGACTACGGCATCTACGTGCCCTCCACCGCAGAGCAAATCCGCGGCGTGATGGTGTTCCAGCACGGCTGCAGCCAGGAGGAATTCGGCATCAGCCGCCACTGCGACGTGCAGTACCAAACGCTGGCCCGCAAGTGGGACCTGGCCATAATCGAGCCAGCCATCTACGGCCTTTGCGACGTATGGGCATACCCTGAGAACGGCAGCTACAAGTCTTTGCTGCTGGCTCTAACCAAGGCGGGCGCCAAAACTGGCCACCCCGAGCTGGCCGGGGCGCCATTCCTTGTCTGGGGACACTCCGGCGGAGGATTCTGGGTGCTGAGCATGCTGCACGAACATCCGGAGCGCATAATAGCTGCAATTGCCTATTCGGCAGCCTGGGACCCGCAGTGGAGCTACGCCCCGGAAGCCTATGACGTCCCCATTCTTTTCCGCCACGCCGGGCCTGGCGAAGGTGCCGACAACATCCCCGCCACCGCCCGCCACTCATTTGCCCACCTCCGCGCCCACGACGCCCCGGCGTCTATAGCCTACACAAAGGGAGAGAACCACAACCACAGCCACATCCGCAGCATAACCATACCCTTCTGGGAAGCCGCACTCCAGCAGCGCCTTGCCGCCGACGGCAGCCTGCAGCCGCTGGACCGCAACCTGACTTACCTGGCCGACACCCTGAGCTTCAACATTTACAAGGAGTCTGATTTCAGAGGTGACAAGAGCGGCCTATGCCTGTTGCCGGACTATACCAGCGCCGTGGCCTGGAGGGAATATGCTTCCAAGTGCAAATACACCGACCCCAGCGCCCCGTCCGCGCCTTACGACCTGCGCGTAGAAGACGGCCAGCTCCGCTGGAAGGCCGACGCCGACATCGAGTCGGGCATCTACTGCTTCAATATATATAAGGATGGCCAGCCGGTTGGGCGGGTGCCCGAGAACGGCTGTTATCAGACCTACGACACCAACGGCGACCAGGCAAGGCCGGTGATTCCTCCCGCAATGGAATTCCGTCTGCCGGAGAGCGACTGGAAAGAGTTGGCCGTGGAAATGGTCAACCGCGACGGACTTATTTCAGAAAAAGCAGTGCTGAGGCGCTAATTCCTCTTATAGATATCAAACTTCCACGTCAGGCCGATGTCATAATTGTTGATGCGGTCGTGATTGTCGCGGAAAAAGACTGCGTGCAGCCTCAGGTTGTCCTTCCCCAGCGGGAAGTATTCCACGCCACAGCCGCCATAGAGAAAGTTGTGGCCGGCCGGCAGCGCCATATTGTATGAAAGGCCGGCCGCATCCACATTCTCTGCGGCATTGGCTTCATAGCCGAACTTGGTGCAGAAATTCCACTTGCCCACCGAATAAATCATCTTGCAGATGGCCGTCCAGTCCGAAAGTAAATAGCGCGGCTGGCGCAGCGAGGCGCGGTTCATAAGGTCCACATCCACCACCAGCTGGCCAAAATAGAACTTGTTGCCCAGGATGATATAATTCATAGAGCGGTGGTACTGGTCTTCTACAATATTGAAACTCCAGAGCGTCTCCCACATCGGCAGGATATGGCCGTGCCAGTAGGCGTTGTAGGAATAGGCGTCCTGACGGCCGCTGGAGATGGGCGACGGGGCAAACTGCAGCGAGAGGTCCTGACCGGGTGCTAAGCTGTAGGTTGCGGTTGCGCCAAAGGCGTAGTACTGATACAGATGCGAGCAGAATGCGCTGTAGTAATACACCTCGATAGGGGCCGAGTCAATCTCATAGCCGCCCAGAAGGATGGCCTGCTTGCCCGCCGTGAAGGAAATATGGCTGGTGGCCTGCCATTTGAGCCAGAGGAAGTCGGTGGCGTTGAACGGGTTCTCCGCGTCGATCCTCTTGTTCATCCGCTGGCGGACCCTGAACGAAATGTTGTCGGTCAGATGGCCGGCAATGTGCACATTGAAATAATCTCCCTGGAAGTGGGTGGAATAGACCCCGGCCTCGGTTTGCTGGTGAAAGGTGGCGCGGGCATCAATCCACAAGGAGTCCACGTGGGTCTTTTGGGCATAGGCCAGCGGCCCGGCCGCCAGAAACAACGCCACGGCAATGGCGGATAATAATCTGCGAGTCATATATGCAAATATACTCATTTTCTTGGGGCAAAGTGTTATCTTTATCCCATAAATCCAATTGACCGATATGTTACGACTTCTCACCGCCATCCTGATTGCATTTGCTGCATTCGCACCCGCCCGGGCAGAGCGCAACAACCTGCGCGCTCCG
>JAFRRR010000135.1 GCA_017428035.1 Bacteroidales bacterium
CGCTTATTCTGAAGATATACTTGCCTTCATCCAAGACGTAATAGGGATAAAGAGCGTGGAACGTCTTGTTCTGAATTACATCCTCATATTTGCGCCAGCGTTTCAGATCCCAGAAGATTCGATTCTCAAAGGCCAGTTCACAACGGCGTTCGTTCATTATCTTGTCTTCGGTGACTGTTGTCAGCTGGCTTGTTCCTGCTCTCTGACGAATAGCGTTGACGGGGTCCAGGGCATCTGCCATAGTAACCGTTTTGCCATCTACCGTTTCACCGATGATATTGATTGCAGCCTCTGCCTTGTTCAGCAGAATCTCTGCATACCGCATCTCAATCCAGTCAACATCTCCTGCCCACCAGTTGGCAGTGCCGTAAGGATTGACATATTTCCAAACGAGGCAACCGTTGCCGTTGGTCATCTGGGAACCCATACCACACCAGCCCTGTATGGTTCTACCGCCAAACTTGTCGTCAAAAGAGGCAGACTCGTGAAGCGCCCCGGGATAACTCTCAAAAATGCCTTTCTGGACATCGAAAATGGCCGGGACACCGTCGGAATCTGTAAAGTCGTATATCTCGCCACCCGGAACAAGTACAGATGCAAGAAATCTAGCCTGGGCAGTAGCAAAGAGATCCTGGCGGTTATTGTACCTCACGGGGTTCTGTTCTGTTCCTACAAGGGCTGTCAGATTGAAAGGTTTTCCACTTTCATCGTCAAAAAGTTCTATCCATTCAGTGGTGACAGACAACTCTCCAGAATCGGTAATCATAGAATAGTGATACGGGAGCTGCTGTACCGTCCAGTTTTCGGGACGGGTTGTAGCACTGGTCATACAATATTCCTTGATGAACATACGCTCAGTGTTGGAAGCTGTTTCGTCCAGGAAGAGATGCCAGTAGTTCTTGATTTTACCCACCTTTGTGCCGTCATCATATTTATTATACAGAGCATATCTGCCACCATTGTCCATAGCCTTGCAGGCAGCATCGTAGGCTGCTTTATAATAGTCGGATGCATACTGTGCGGGGATACCTACCAGTCCTTCAAGCTGGACTGTGCCGCGCTTGGCGACGCTGGCGGCATAGAGCATTGCCCTGGATTTCAATCCGGCTGCAATGAATTTGTTGACACGGCCGTTAGCGTAAGAATCGGGGCCCATCAGTTCGTATGCCTTGTCAAGATCTTCTGCAATGAAATCCCAGCACTCCTTTTCTGTAGAGCGAGGCTTCAGAAGTTCCTCATCGCTCAAATCCACATAACTGGGGGCATCTTTCACTATGGGAACACCTCCGTAACTGCGCACCATTGCGTAGTATTGGAATGCACGGCAGAAATACGCTTCTCCAAGCCAGTGATTGAATGCCGCTTCGTTGCCTTTGAAACGATCCTTATTTTCGAGCATACCCTCAATGGTCACATTGGTAAAACGGATGCGTGAATAATCCCACCAGGATAACATACCTCCGTCAACATACTTGGGGGCAAGGGCCACACGAAGAGGAATAACCTCGCACTCTCCGGTCACTACACTGGGATTGTTCCAGATTGAGAAAGGTGAACTGCTGTCTCCATTGATTCCACCCCATAGCGACATATGCCAGGTGCCAATCGGGAGATATGAATACAGCGTAGCCAAGGAGGCGGAAATGCCTACCTCATTATTGTAGACCTGATCTTTACGGAGATTGTCTGTAGGCTGAATGTCCAGGCTGGAGCAAGCTGTCATCAAGAGGATGAATGCCCCTGAAATTATCGTATATATATTGTTCCTTTTCATAGCCGTCAGAATTTGAGATTAGCACCAAAGTTCATAGTCATTATCAACGGATATGTAGTTCCATAACCCGAAGAAGGATGCTCCGGGTCAAGGTATTTCAGTCCCGTAAATGTCAAAAGGTTGTATGCATTGGCAAACACTCTCAGGCCGCCGATGCCCACCTTATCCATCCATTTCTTGGGGAACGTGTAACCCACTTCAACAGATTTCAAACGTAGATATGTTGCATCGTGCAAAGAAGCAGATGAAGTAGCGGTGTTGAGAGCCATCGCCGTGCTGCTTTGGCTAGTCGTTGGCAGGTAACCTGCAATCCACTCGGTGTTGGGGTTCTTGGGATCTGCAGAAGGGTCTGCCATATGCCATCTGTCATAGAAGAAATCAGGACCGTTCTTATCGTAGATAAACGGTGTGGACAGGAACCAGTCATATTTAACCTGGTTGAATGCTCCACCCTGGAATACGGCGGTGAGGTCTATCCCCTTCCATTCCATATCCAGCGTGAAACCGTAATAGAGTACCGGCGATGACTGGGCACCAAAGGTAATCGGGTGTTGGTCGTTACTGTCAATAATACCATCTTCGTTCCAGTCCTCATAGGCATAGTCACCGGGCTTCAGCTCCTGGTTACCCAGATTATCCATATTGGGCCAGGACCATATCTGCTCGTAATTCTGGAACTGCCCCGCATAGTCATAGCCCCACCAGATGTCGTTGTACCTGTTTGACGGGTTATTCTTCCAGTTGAGCCACTGGGTACCATAGTCCGTGTGCTCTACATACATTCTCATAAGACGGGAGAATGCGATGTTGCCGGTCAGGCCATAGAAGAACTGTCCTATTCTGTTGCGATGACGAAGCGTCAGGTCAATACCCTGGATGCGGTCCGAATTGAGGTTTTCCTGCGCAAGATTCTGACCAAGCCAGTCAGGAATTGTAACATTGCGGGTCGCAGGTATGCCGGAACGGTCGCGACGGTAAACATCAAACTCAATGCCCAGCTTTCCGTTCCAGAAATCTGCATCCAAACCGATATTGGCGCTCCTTGTGCGAATCCAAGTCAGATTCTCGTTGGGAGTAGCAAGAAGAGAAACTATAGACTGTGACTCACCGTTCCAGATAAGCGGCCACCAGTCAACGGAGCCGGAGGAATAGGAAAAACCTTCGATAAACTGGAAGTTCGCGGTGGAATCGTCTCCGGCTTCACCCCAGGAAGCACGCAACTTGAGGTTATCCAACCAACCGCGGGTGCTTTGCATCCAGGGTTCCTGACTTATGCGCCAGCCTGCGGAAACTGACGGGAAGAAACCCCACTGATGGCCTTTCGCGAACTTGGAAGAGCCATCGTAGCGGAAAGCAGCTTCGGCATAATAGCGCTCGGCATAGTCGTAGTTCAAACGGCCGACCACAGACTTGCTTGCTATCTTCCACAAACCGCTCTGGTCTGCCGGACGCACGCCCGAAGTATAGTAGTTGGTATTCATATAACCGGTCTGACCGGTGCTGATACCGTTGGACAGCTCCTCCAGAGAAGTCATAGCAATATAGCGCAATGCGTAGAAGTTGTCCATATCAGTGGTCTGCTCTTCATAGAGGGCGAGAGCCGCAACGTGATGCTGGCCAAAGGTTCTGTCGTAATTCAGCGACGCCTGAAGCAGCTGGTTCTGACTGAAGCGGGTACTTCTCTTCACTGAGTTAAGGCTGGCGTCATCTTCTTTACCGCCATATTTGGACTCTATGAATTCGTTTGTGTTCAGGTTGTAGGTATAAAGCGAATATGAACGGCAGAGTTCCTTTGCTTCCCAGTTTGTGTAGTCATAGGAATAGGATGCCTTCGCGGACAGGCCGGTAACCCAGGGGATATCCCAGGTCAGGGAACCGGTGGCCTGAAACATTTTCTGCCTGTTGCGTTTGTAACCGGACTTGTCGGCATCGGTAATCGCCAGCGGGTTATAGCCCTGCGACACATTCTGCATATACGGCAACGTATAGTTGGCATATGCTGCATCCACCGGCTTCTCTGTCCAGGCAACACGATAGAATATCTCAGTATCGTAATACGGGGCATTCTTCGTATCCATCATTCCGTTTATCAGAATATCGGCTTTGAGATTATCCGTGACTTGAACCGAGAGGTTGTTGCGCAGGTTGAATCTGTTGTAATTCAAATCACCGGTAGAGAAAATACCCTGTTGCGACAGGTATGAAAGATTGGTAAAGTACTGCACCTTGTCGGTTCCTCCGGAAATGGACAGAGTGTGTGACTGTTGCGGAGAATACTTGTTGTTGTTTATTCTCCACCAGTCGGTGCCAACCCGCTGTCCGGACTTATATTTCTCTATCGTTTCAAGAGGATAGATAAACTGCCCGGGAGCCATTGAACCACGCATAATGTTGTTCTCGTTGGTAATCTCCATAAACTGCCAGGCATTGAGACCGTCCGGTGTGTTGATTGCCATTGAGAAACCACCGTAGCCCTCATACTCTATATGTGATTCCCCAGCGCGGCCTTTCTTGGTAGTGATTAGGATGACACCGTTGGAAGCGCGCATACCATAGATTGCAGCGGAGGCATCTTTAAGTGTGGAGATACTCTCAATTTCATTGGCGTCCAGCCTTTCCATATTGTCGCGAGGCACACCGTCTATTACCACCAGCGGCATTCCCATACCGCGAATGTTGATGGAAGATGCAAATGAGCCCGGCTCGCCGGATGTCTGGACGACCTTCACTCCGGCCATTTTGCCGGCAAGGGAGTTGATGACATTTTCACTGCGGGTGTCTTTGATTGCCTCTGAACTTACAGAAGAAATCGCACCGGTAAGTGAGGCTCGCTTCTGCTTACCGTAGGCCACCACCACGACATCGTCCAAAACCGTCATATCCTCATCGATTACGATTTGGATACTTGACTGACCTGCTGGCACCGTAACGGTCTTGTCACGATAGCCAAGGCTGGTCACAGTCAGTCTAGCTTCTCCGGCCGACTTCAATTCGATGGAGAATGTTCCGTCAGCACCGGTAACCGTGCCGGCTTTGGAGTCGGCAACCAGCACACCGGCGCCAACCACCGGCATACCGGAGGCATCCACAACGGACCCCTTTATCTGCCTGCCGGACTGACTCCAGCCAGCAAGTGTGCCAATAGCCATCACAAAGACGACCAGAAGGCACCGGGCCCAGTGTTTTAGTTTGACATTCATACTGTTAATATTTATTGTTTGATTGTAATCTTATGGTCTCCAGGTTTAAGGGTATATGTCCTGTCTCCAACCTCAACGGTTGCGGAGGTATTGCCAGGGACGGTAATATTCAACTGAACCGAACCGCCCTGGCGCCTCCAAGAGGTTTTTATCATACCCACAACACTATTATATGTAGCGTTTGCATTATCAAGGCCTTGAGGGAAATGAGGCCGGATGAAGAAGTGTCCGAAACCCGGCACTTCCGGATCCGGCTGAATACCGGTCAAATCGGACATCATCCAGGCCACAATGTCGCCCAGGAACACGTGATTGTCCGACATCCGGAGGCCCTCTTTAGCGACCCACATCTCAAGAGATGTAGTATAGCCTTTCCTTACCCAGTCTGCATACGACGGCTGACCGGGAGCAATGGCAATTGCATACGCCTGATCTACATAACCATATTTGGTCAGCATCCTGGGCACCGTTTTGCTGCCTATCACGCCATAGTTCAAGTGATTGTCACACGCGGCAACCGCCTCGCTGAGCTTGCGTGCCACTGCCTCTTCGTGACCTTCTGGAACG
>JAFRRR010000136.1 GCA_017428035.1 Bacteroidales bacterium
CGTTCCAGAAGGTCACGAAGAGGCAGTGGCACGCAAGCTCAGCGAGGCGGTTGCCGCGTGTGACAATCACTTGAACTATGGCGTGATAGGCAGCAAAACGGTGCCCAGGATGCTGACCAAATATGGTTATGTAGATCAGGCATACGCAATTGCGGTGGCACCCGGAGAGCCTTCTTACGCCGATTGGGTCAGAAAGGGTTATACCACATCACTTGAAATGTGGGTGGCCAAAGAAAACCTCCGAATGTCTGACAATCACGTATTTCTGGGCGATATCGTGGCGTGGATGATGTCCGATTTGACAGGAATCCAGCCCGATCCCGAATCGCCAGGCTTCTCTCATTTCTACATCAGGCCTCATTTCCCCGAAGGACTGGAACATGCGGCAGCTTCATACCAAAGTGTGTCCGGTACAATCAAGTCATCTTGGAAGCGCCGTGGCAATTCCATACAAATGGAAGTAACCGTCCCGGGCAACACATCCGCAACTGTTGAGGTTGGCGGTGAGTTAAGATCCCTGAAAGCGGGCAAGCATAGGATAACAATTAAAAACTAAATAATAACAGCATGAATGTCAATCTAAAACACTGGGTTCGGTGCCTGCTGGCGGTCTTTGTCATCGCCTTGGGCACGCTTCCGGCTTGGAGTCAGACCGGCAGACATATAAAAGGTACCGTAGTGGATGCCTCGGGTCAGCCGGTAGTCGGTGCAGGTGTGCTGGTTTCTGATAGCAAATCAGGCACTGTAACCGGCGCTGACGGTACATTCTCCATCGACTTGAAATCGGCTGGTGATGCAAAGCTGACGATTACAAGTCTTGGCTATCGTGACAAAACCGTCACTGTGCCGGCAGGCCAGTCAAACATCCGCATCGCAATCGAGGAGGATATGACTGTTTTGGACGATGTCGTCGTAGTGGCTTACGGTAAGCAGAAGAGGGCGTCTCTTACAGGAGCGATTTCTTCTGTCAGTTCAGAAGCGATCAAGGACACTCGAAGTGAAAACGTCATCAACTCCCTTGCCGGTAAAATGGCCGGCGTAAAGGTCGTACAGACTTCCGGCGAGCCGGGCTCATTTGCCTCTTCCATCAACATTCGTGGTATGGGTACGCCGCTGGTTGTCATCGATGGTGTGCCGCGTGACAACATGGAGCGCTTGGACGCCAACGAGATCGAGAGCATCTCCACCCTTAAAGATGCCTCTGCCGCAATCTACGGTATGCGCGCTTCCAACGGTGTAATTCTTATCACCACCAAGAAGGGCCGCGCCGGTGAATCCCACATCGAATATGAGGGTTACGGTGGTTTCTCTATGGCGATCAACACTCCGGACGGTCTGAATGCATGGCAGTTCATGGAGATCACTAACGAGAACAACATAATGCGTGGCTCCATGGCCCCCGGACAGTTTATATACTCTCAGGAGACAATAGAGAAGTACAAATCCGGACAAAGGGTCGGCACTGACTGGTGGAGGATCAACAACAACAAGTATTCTCCGCAGCAGTCACATACGCTGTCCATATCCGGCGGAACCGATAAAGTGCAATACTTTACCAATGTCGCATATCTGGGCCAGCAGGGTATCTTCTCTACCGGCGATTTGAATTACAACAGATTCAACTTGCGCAACAACCTCTCCGTTCAGGTGACAAAGAATCTCAAGGCCGATATCTTGATTAACGGTATGATGGATACCAAGAATGCACCGTATTACGACACGGAGATATTCTATCGTATCGCCTGGACAGAGAAGCCGGTGGATCCTGCATATGCAAATTATACAAGGCCTTATATGCAGAACGTATCCCAGGGTTACAACCCGTTGGCTATTACAGATGCAGATGAGTCCGGTTATAAGCGCAATCATCAGAAAATGTTCCAGGCTACCGGTTCATTGACCTGGGATATCCCCTGGGTTGCAGGACTGCAGGCAAAGGCATCCTACTCCTACGATTACACGAACTGGGAGGCAAAGGAGCTTTGCCGGTCATATTCGCTGTATACATACAACCTGAACACCAACGAGTTTATAGAGTCCAAGTATGGCGGTAAAGAAGATGATGCCAGCCTCAATTCTGTAAAGAGAAGCACCCGTTTCAGTCAGAATAAGTTGATGCAGGCATCGCTGAACTATGACAGGACTTTTGGCAAGCACCACGTTGCCGCTCTGGCCCTGTATGAGGAGCAGACAACCGATATGGACAACTTCTATGCATTGCGTTATATCGCAATGACTTCACTGGAAGAGCTGTCGAACGGTATCAGCACCGGCCAGACGGGCTTCATGAATACCAATTACTACACTTCGGGAGTGCGTCCGGCAGACCAGAGCGGTTTGTGGACGATTGCCAGCAAGTCCGTCGTGGGCCGTTTGAACTACGATTATGCCGAGCGCTACTATGCAGAGGCTGCGTTCCGCTACGACGGGTCTTCCAAGTTTGCAAAGGGTCATCAGTGGGGTTTTTTCCCCTCTGTATCGGCAGGATGGCGTATAAGTCAGGAACCTTGGATGAAGGGTACTCGCGGTTGGCTGGACAACCTCAAGCTTCGCGCTTCCTGGGGTGAATCCGGAGATGACTCCACCGCGAACTTCCAGTTCATTGAGGGATTCTCATATTCAGCGGGCTCTGTAGACTGGTGGCCCCTGATTTGGAATGGGGAATCGCAGTCTATCCTCTGGCTGCTTTCTACTCCTAACGAGAATCTGACCTGGATTCGCACCAGGTCGACAAACATAGGTTTGGACGCCGACTTCTGGAATGGTAAGTTGGGTATCGAGTTTGACATTTACCGTCGCGACCGGTTCGGAATTCCCGCTACCCGCAACGTGACTATTCCTGACTGGCTAGGTCAGAGCCTTGCGCAAGAGAACCTCAATTCCGACCGCATCCAGGGTATTGATCTTACTGTCCGTCATAGGAACAGATTCGGGAAGTTCTTCTATGGACTTACCGGCAATATCGCCTTCTCCCGACTCAAGACTATGTATGTCGAACACACCGACTATGGTACCCAGTGGCTCAACTGGAGGAACAATCCTTCCAACAGGTACAATGACATTTGGTGGGGATATGACTATGCCGGACAGTTCCAGAATTACGAACAGATATGGTCCTGGGCAAATATGGACAACCTCGGGAACCAGGAGCTGAAGCCCGGCGATTATGCTTATGAGGATTGGAACGAAGACGGTATCATAGACGACAACGACCGTCACCCCATCACCTTTGGTGCACAGTCGTCACCGGTTCTCTACTATGGCCTTACGCTGGATATGGAATGGAAGGGGATAGATCTGACCGCCGTATTCCAGGGCGGCGCTTTCAATCAGGTTAAATATGACTGGTTCTTGTCAACGCCGTTTATCTACGATAAGAACGGTCCCGACTTCTTCTACGACCGATGGCATATGGCTGACCCTTCTGCAGATCCGAAGGATCCCAACACCGAGTGGATCCAGGGTTACCTGCCTACCACAAGTCAGGGCAGTGCAGCTATGAACCTCAATACCTCTACATCCGCTGCCTCTCTGCACGATGCTACCTACCTCCGTCTGAAATCTGTGGAGATAGGATATACCTTCCCGAAGAAATGGATGGACAAGGTGGGCGTAGGCGGCCTGAGAGTATTTGCCAATGCATACAACCTGCTGACATTCACCGGCCTGAAGTATCTCGATCCCGAGCATCCTTCCGCTGGTTACGGAACGACATATCCGTTGATTATGACTATGAACTTTGGAGCTAACATCAAATTCTGACGGCTATGAAAAGGATCAATATAAATACTATACTTTCAGGAGCAATCATCTTTTTGATGACGGCGTGCTCCAGCCTGGACATTCAGCCTACAGACAATCTTCGCAAGGATCAGGTCTATAGTAACGAAGTGGGTATTACCGCCGCGCTGGCGTCACTGTATTCATATATTC
>JAFRRR010000023.1 GCA_017428035.1 Bacteroidales bacterium
AGAACATCGAATCCTTCAGCTTCACGCTTTCCGACGATGAGATGAAGCAGATTGCAGCCCTTAACAAAGAAAAGCGCTACTTCAATATGTCCTACGAGCAAATCAAAGCCTGGATGGGCGATTACGAACTCTGGGATTAATTCGGTATCTTTACAAAATGAGACAAACTGCAAAAACAATAATTACGGTCCTGCTGGCGGTACTTACCGCCGGCACGGCCTGTGGACAAAACAAGAACAATATGAACCAGAAAGCACTCGTCATCTTTTTCTCTCACGCAGGGGAAAACTACTCTGTGGGCAACATCAAAGTGGGCAACACCAAGATAGTTGCCGACTATATCTCCGAAATCACCGGCGCCAGTCAGTTTGAAATCGAAGCCGAAAAGGACTATGACATGCCCTATATGGACCTCATTAAAGTGGCCCAGGACGAAGCAAAAGCAGGAGAATTGCCGGCCTACAAAGGCGATGTGGATGTGACGCCCTATGATGTCATCTTCATCGGCGGGCCTATCTGGTGGGGCACCTATCCGCAGGTGATGTTCACCTTCTTCAAGGATCACGACCTCTCGGGTAAGACCGTCATCCCCTTCACCACCCACGAAGGCAGCGGGCTCGGCACCACCGTCCAGGATGTAAAGAAAGCCTGGCCAAAGGCCAATGTCAAACCGGGTTTTGCAATCTACGGCCACGAAGTCCGCTCCGGCAGGGCCAAAATAGAGAAGTGGCTGAAGAATAATAATCTCTAAGCTCACCAAAATATGATAACTTTGAGCATCAGATAAATCGAAATTTACAAATCGTGGATAAAGGTTTGCTCACTCAAGCGTTGTCTAAATTCTTCCTGGGGGTTATTCTCCTGGGAATTCTCTTATTCCTTCCGGCTTGGTCGCTTCGGTATTGGCAGGGATGGCTGCTGATGGGCATTCTCTTCGTGCCGATGTTTGTGGCCGGATTGGTAATGATGGCCAAGAATCCGGACCTATTACGGAAACGTCTCAATGCGAAGGAACAGGAGGCGGAACAGAAGACCGTGGTAAAGCTGAGCGGCATATTGTTTATCGCGGCCTTTGTGGTCGCAGGTTTGAACTGGCGTTTTGGCTGGTGGATCTTGCCAAACTGGGCCGTATGGGTGGCCGCAGGGCTGTTTCTTGCATCATATCTCCTTTATGCCGAAGTACTCCGGGAGAATACCTACCTGTCCCGGACCATCGAAGTCCAGGAGAACCAGAAGGTCATTGACACAGGCCTTTACGGCATTGTCAGGCACCCGATGTATATGGCCACCACCATTCTATTCCTGGCTATGCCGCTGGTACTGGCCTCTCCCATCTCATTCATTATTATGCTGGGATACATTCCCGTGATTGCCAAGCGGATCAAGAATGAGGAGAAGGTCCTGGAAGAAGGGCTGAAGGGTTACAGGGAGTACAAGCAGAAGGTGAAGTACAAAGTGATACCGTTCGTCTGGTAAAAAACTACCTTTGGTAACGCGAGCGAAGTTTTATCGAACGAACTCTTAAAGGCCATAGAGAGGATTTGGGAGTTGAGGTCTATCATCCCCGACCCTACCGACCCGTCGAAATGCATGGTCGAGGCAAATAGGTAAACCAATGACCCTTTCCATAAACGAAAAAAGTCATAAATTTGTGAAAGTCCGCTGAGACAGAATAAGGCAGGATTCACCAGAAATGATTCATTTCGTCAATAGTATAGAAGAGATATCGATACCGCCATTATCAAGGGTGGTCTATTTAGATGACTCTTTGTGTACCGAACGAGAGGTAATCGATACGATTGAAGTTGCTATAGAGGCTCCTTACGAGAAGGATAATTGGGATGGTTTCAATGATGCGATTGTCGAATGGGACTGCTGGCTGAAGGATGTCTCCGGCGTTGTGCTTATACATAAGTCTTTGCCAAGCCTGAATGCCTGGGATATGAATATCTATCTGGAGATTCTGTCAGATAATAGCGCTTTGTGGGAGAAATCGGAAATACCCCACCCGGAATTTCATATATACTTCATGCTTGCGGACAAGGCGCGAATAGACTTCTTTTTGCCGGGCGTTTTCCCGGAGCCTAAACCGGCACGGAAAAGAGCGCCAGCTACACATATCGGGGATATCTTTGAGATACCTATTCCGGACAACCGCAAGCGCTATATGCAATTCGTTGTTGTGGATTCTTCTTGTCTCGGCGCCTGGGGTGTACGGGTATTCAAAAAAGAATACGCTTTGGAAGAAAAGCCCTCGATAGATGATATAGTGAATGACAAGGTTGACTTCTATTACAACACCCGAGCGCTTGGACACGGTGTCCTGTACGGGCTGTGGTCCCGATATGGGAAATCCGCCAACCTTGGCAATCTGAATGATATGGTTTTTAGGTCATATATCGATGGCCTTGGCGATGGCCCAAGTTACTGGACTGTATGGAAGGCCGCACAACCCATACAATACTACAGGATTCTGCCCAGAAAGTATCTATATGCTGCCGAAGGGGTCTTGTGCCCACCGTTTCATCTAATAGAGCGAATCGTTACGGGGAGGGGAAACCGATTTACAAATATGTATGACGATTATGACACAGCTCCTTTTATTGAGAAGTTACATATTCGCGGTTTCGGTAGGATTTCGGATAAATACATCGTTCCCAAGAGACCTAAAAACTCCTGATGCGATACTTTTCGCCACACTGCACGTTACGTCTCATGTATTATCAAACAGCCACTTGAAAAATGTGGTGCAAATGTGTCCAATTTTGGTGCATAAATGAAATAAGACTTTGTAGGAAGCTTGATTATCAGCAACTTACAAGGTCTTTGTGTACCCGGAGCCGGGGTCGAACCGGCACAGCCTCGCGGCCACTGGTGTTTGAGACCAGCGCGTCTACCGATTCCGCCATCCGGGCATTGAATTGTGGAGCGACTGCGGCGCCCCCGGCAGACCTCGCCTTACGGGAGTGAGCACAAAGGTAGGCCATTTTTCGGAAAATACAAATGATAGCGTTGACGCCTGAAAGGCAAGCGCTACACTTACTTCAGCGGGAACTCGGGCCAGGAGCGGTCTATGCACGCTGCATCATCCAGCAAGACCTTGCCGTCGCAGATTTTTCCGGCCGCCAGAAGGGCCATTGCCAGATGGTGGTCGCCGTGAGAAGAGACCTTGCCGCCACGGAGCGTGTTGCCAAACGACCCGCGCACCAGCAGAGAGTCGCCTTCTACAGTGATGTCGGCGCCCAGACGAAGAAACTCCTTCACATAGAGCTTCTCCCCGCCCCGGAGCGCCTTAATGCCAAGGATGCGGCTCACGCCCTCGCTGCGCAGGGCCAGCAGCAGGATGGGCCCCAGCAAGTCGGGACAATCGGTGATATCGCACTCAAACGCCGCCATAAGCGACCTGAACGCAGAATAATACCCCACACTGTCGCCAAGATACTCCATCTCGGGATCGGTGTAACGCTCTATATCGGCCCCGGCCGTCTCAAACACGTCCAGGATATAATTTTCCTCTTGCAGAGAGCCGCCACGCATATTCTCAACGCCGCTCTCTCCCGCAATTGCACCCAGCGTAAGCCATAGCGCCGCTGCGCTCCAGTCCCCCTCTATGTCGAACCGGCTGGGCAGATAACGGCGGCCGTCACTCGAAAACTTGTACACGACACTCCCCGCCTCTTCTGACAGTACATCCTCGTATTTGATGCCGAACCGGCGCACCACATCGGCAGTGACCTGAATGTGCTTCAGGCAACTGGCCTCGCTGATTTTGAGAGTGATCTCCCCCGCCCCGGCAAGTGGCAGCGCCATCATCAGCCCCGTAAGGAACTGGGCGCTGGCGGGCGACGAAATATTGTAGGTGCCGCCCTTGAACGGCCCCTGCACGGTGGCAGGAAGATGGCCTGCGGTGAAATCTACATTCACCCCGTGGCGGGTCAGTTCGGGACATCTGACATTGAACTTATGGCTGGCGATGGCCCCGTGGCCATCTATCGTGACCACATTGCGGCACAGCGCCGCCAGCGGTATGCAAATCCTGCACAGGAGGCCGCTGCAGCCAACATCCAGACGATCGTCCTTTACCATCAGGCCATATTTGGCAATATCCTGATGGCCGATGACAGTCAACTCTTTGGTCCGGCGGGAATATTTGACCTCGGCAAAAAGCTGCCTGGCCACATCCATCGCCGCCGAAATATCTTCTGATGGCGTTATGTTTTCCAGAACCGTCTCCCCGGAAGTGAGCGCGGCCGCCACGATGGCCCTGATGGCGATGCTCTTGGCGCACGGCGGCTCCACGTCGCCCCAGCAGCGGGTATCTTCTGCAGGGAGAAAATCAAAGAAAAGCGGCTGGCCCTCTGCGGTGGGCAGGCGACGGCGCGGAGCGGCATACATCAGCGGCGCACCGCGGTGAAACGCTTCGTATCGAGACTGCTCTCCCTCTCGGCCCATTGCAAACGCTATGAGGTGTTCGGGCGGGAAAGAGTCGTACAGCGCCAGCACCCTGGCCGCCTCGTCGGGATGATGGGCGGTGGTTACAATCTTGGCGATGTCGGCCCCCATAGAAAAAATGCGGCTGGCAATTGCCTGCAACGCCTGGGTCGATTCGGTGCCGTAAGGATTGTGGTGGGAAAGGATCACCTTGCAGCCATAGTTCAGCGCAAGCTGCTCCAGCCAGAGCAACTCGTTTCGGGGGAAATCCATATCGACATCAATATAGTCGGCGCCGGCAATAATAGAGGCGGAAAGCATCCGCACGGCCATATCCACCTCGGTGCAGTCGGGCTCGGAATCGTCGTCGCCAAGATCCAGATGATCTGCCTCGGAAGGATCCTTTATGCGATAGGTGGCCACCACGGGGCAATTCCCGCAGCCGGCAAAGAAATATTTGATGTCGTCGGTATCAAAAATGAGGTCGTCAAGCCGCAGCTCCACAGCGTGCGCGCCGATATCCGCCAGTGCCCAGGCACAGCAGTAATCGACATCCATCTGGCAGAGGCTGTAGCACGGTAGACCCATTACTGCTTATCCTCCAGCCACTTGTCAATAGAAGTGAAGAGCTGTTTGTCGTAGCGCAAATCTACAATCGCAGAGGCGCGCTGGAAGTAATACTTAACGGCGATATCGCTCTCGAGGATGGGCTTGACCTCATCCTTAACCATACGCAGAGCCTCGGCCTTGTTTATGTCCAGCTTGGACTTCAGGGCCTCTATCTCAGCCTTGCAGTTGTCGTAGAGACCGTCGTATTTTGCAACCTCTATGAGTTTCTCTATCTCGGCATCGGTGCCGCTGCGCCAGTCAAACTCCTTGTCCTGGCAGAACGCCACAAAGTCTTCGTACTCCTCGTCGGTGAGGGCAAACTCATCTGCAGGGGCAATCGTCTCGTGCTCTTTATAGTACTTGAGGGCGTAATCGCCAAGTATATCGTTGTAAACCAGCGAAATAGTGGGGCGGCTATACTTGTCGTGCTCTACTATGATGTCGGGGGTAATGCCGCCGCCATCCTTGACCGTGCGGCCACCCGCAGTCTTGAATTCGTGGGTCAGGGAGTCGGGAATTGCACCCACGCTGCCGTCTTCGTTGCGGTGGCTGTAGTCTATGGCCTGCACGCAACGGCCGCTTGGCGTGTAATACTTGCCGGTGGTCACCTTAAGGGTGCCGTTGAAGGAGGTGGGGCGCACCGACTGGATCAGACCCTTGCCAAACGAACGTACACCGGCTATGGTGCCGCGGTCCAGATCCTGGAAGGCGCCCGCCACAATTTCGCTGGCAGAAGCGCTGCCGCTGTTAATCATAACCATCACCGGAATCTTGGTGTCGATAGGGTCGGTCTGGGTGCGGTATTCCACGTTGGTACCCTTGGCGCGGCCCTTGGAAGAAACCACCACGGTTCCCTTGGGCACAAACAGCGACATAAGCTTTATGGCTTCGTCCATAAGGCCGCCGCCATTGCCGCGAAGGTCAATTATCAGCCTCTCGGCGCCGCTGGCCTTGAGCTCCTGCACCACATTCCTGAGTTCGGCCGTCATCCCCTGGGTGAAACCGGTGATGGAGACATAGCCGATATTGCCGCGGAGCAGGCAGTAATGCTCTATGTTGGAAATATGGATGCGCTCGCGCTTTACGGTGACATCCTCTACATTCCCGGTGCGGCCCTTCACCACCTTGAACACGACCTTGCTGCCGGGCTGGCCCTTCATCCTGTCGGAACTCTGCTGCGAAGTCTCGCCGTAGACACTCTTGCCATCTATGGCAATGATGCTGTCGCCCGGCTGCAGACCGGCCTTGACGGCAGGGCTGTCGGGATAGGGCTCGGTGATGAGCACCGCTTCATTGGGGCGTTTCTTGATAAGCGAACCCACGCCGCCGTAGATGCCGGTGGTCATCATCTGCACGTCATCTTCATCTTCTTCAGGATAATAGACCGTGTAGGGATCCAGCGAAGAGAGCATCGCATTGATGCCGGTGTTTATCAATTTGCCAAACTGCACGCTGTCAACATAGTTGGCAGAGAGCTGCTTGAGTATCGAATTCTGGACGTCCAGGGATTTTGCCAAATCAAAATTGGCGCTCTGCGCCGTTGCGGCAACGGAAATCACCGCCAGCGAGATTATCGCAAGTATTCTTTTTCTCATAATGTCAATTTTTCACCCGGATGATTCGGCAAAAAATATACCAATCAGGCCTTTTTGATGTAATCTACAATCCAAGCGCCGACCTCTTTTGTGCCGTACTTGGCTCCGCCGGGAACCTGAATCTCGGGCGTGCGGACGTTGGCATCCAGCGATGCGGCCACGGCACGGCGGATAAGAGCGCCCTCTTCTTTAAGGTCGAAATACTCGAACAACATTGCCGCAGAGAGTATCTGAGCCAGCGGATTGGCGATATTCAGACCCTTGGCTGCCGGCCAGCTGCCGTGTACCGGCTCGAACACTGGAGTGTGCTCTCCGGTGGAGGCGCTGGGCAGAAGACCCATACTGCCGGTGATGCAGCTGCCCTCGTCTGTCAGAATGTCACCAAAAGTGTTCTCTGTGACCATCACGTCAAAGAACTTGGGCTCCTGGATCATTCGCATAGAGGCGTTGTCCACATACATAAAATCTGTGGTGACATCGGGATATTTGGGGGCCATTTCCTGGGCGACCTTGCGCCACAGACGGCTGGAAGCCAGCACGTTGGCCTTGTCCACCACGGTCAGGTGGCGACCCCTGCGGCGGGCATATTCGTAGCCCACCTTTAGGATGCGCTCTATCTCGCCGCGGGTGTAGTAGTTGGTGTCGTAGGCCTTCTCGTCGTCCTGATATTTCTCGCCGAAATACATACCTCCGGTGAGTTCGCGAATGCATATGAAATCGGCGCCGCGCACCAATTCGTCCTTTAGCGGAGAGTTGTGCACCAGGCAGTCGAAAGTCTCTATGGGGCGGATATTGGCGTACAGACCCAGCTTCTTGCGCATTGCCAGCAGACCCTGCTCGGGACGGACCTTGGCGGTGGGGTTGTTGTCAAAGCGGGGATCACCCACTGCAGAGAAAAGCACCGCATCGGCCTCCATACAGGTCTGGAAGGTCTCTTCGGGGAACGGGTCGCCCACCTTGTCTATGGCGTCGGCGCCGCAGATGGCCTCTTTGAAAGAGACCTCGTGGCCAAAGCGGTCGCACACCGCCTGCATAACCTCTACACCAACCTTGGAAATCTCGGGACCGATACCGTCGCCCGGAAGAACTGCTATTTTGAGTTTCATATTTATTCTTTTTCGCTTGTGATAATGTTCAACATTTTCATTGTGGCCTTGATGGCCGCCTCAACCTGATCTGCATCCAGACCGCGGGTGTGGATGGTGCGGCCGTCGTAGTCCCAGTCGATACGGGTCTGTACCAAGGCGTCGGTGCGGCCGCCCGGAGGAATGCTTACGGCGTAGTCGCTAAGCCAGGGGAAAGGCTTGTGCAGATGGTCGCGGAATATGTGGCGCACGGCCCGCACAAAGGCGTCGTACTGGCCGTCTCCGCTAGCCTGCTCTTCATATACCTTGCCCAGCACCTCCAGCTTGACGATGGCGGTGGGCTTGAGGCCGTAGGCGGTGCTGACCATATAGCTCAGCAGCTTGACATTCTCCTGAGAAAGATCGTGACCGATGACGTCGCTCACAATGAACGGAAGGTCGTCGGGCGTGACGGTCTCCTTTTTGTCGCCCAGCTCTATGATGCGGTCGGTGACGCGGCGCGTCTGCTCGGGACTAAGGTCCAGATGCATATTCTCAAGATTCTTGAGGATATTGGCCCGGCCGCTGTTCTTGCCCAGGGCATATTCGCGTCTGCGGCCGAAACGCTCCGGCAGCAGGTCGTTGCAGTAAAGATTGTTTTTCTTGTCGCCGTCGGCGTGGACGCCCGCCACCTGGGTGAAGACATTGTCGCCCACGATAGGGCGGTTGGCTGGAATCGGTGTCAGCGAATAGCTACTCACCAGACGACTCAGCTCGTGCAGGCGGCTCTCGTCCACGCCGGTTTCAATCCCAGCCATATCGGCAAGCACTGCCTGCACGCTGGCCAGAGGGGCGTTGCCGGCACGCTCTCCAAGACCGTTGACACAAGTGTGAACACCCTTGCAGCCGGCCTTTACGGCCGCCAGAGTGTTGGCCACCGCCAGGTCATAGTCGTTGTGGGCGTGGAAATCAAAATGGATTCCGGGGAAGCGGGCCACCATAGTGCCGATAAACTCGCCCACCTGAGCGGGACTTAGCACGCCCAGGGTGTCGGGCAGCATAAACCGCTTGATGCCGGAGTTTTTGAGGGCCTCGATAAGATTGAAGACATAGTCGGGAGAGTTCTTCATCCCGTTGCTCCAATCTTCAAGATAGAGATTCACCGTCAGGTCTTTGGACAGGGCATATTTGATGGTGTCGGCCACCTGGGCAATATGCTCTTCGGGGGTCTTGCCCAGCTGCTCGCGGCAGTGGCGCTCGCTCCCTTTGCACAGGAGGTTCATCACCTTTGCCCCGCAGCCGGCAATCCAGTCGGCAGAAACGTTGCCGTCGGCAAAGCCCAGCACCTCAACCCTCTCCAGCAGGCCGTTCTTGAGAGCCCACGCACATATTTCGCCCACCGACTCCTTTTCGCCGGCGGAGACGCGCGCAGAGGCTATCTCTATGCGGTCAACCTTGGCATCCAGCAGCAGGCAGCGGGCAATCAGCAGCTTCTCGTGCGGCACAAAGTTGACACCGTTGGTCTGCTCCCCATCGCGGAGAGTAGTGTCCATTATCTCTATCTTTCGCTTCTCCATTTATGCGTTCGCTTTTTCCCAGGCTTCTATCTTATTCTTGCTTTCCAGCAGGAAGTCTATATCATCAAGACCGTTCATTAAACAATACTTTTTATAGCCGTTCAGGTCAAAGTGCTCGCTGGCTCCGGTGGCCAGGTTGGTGACGGTCTGAGCGGGAACATCCACCTTGACCTCGGTCTTGGGATTGGCCTTGATGCAGTCAAACAGCTCAGAGAGGAACTTCTCACTGACGGTGACCGGAAGCACAAAGTTGTTGAGCTCGTTGTTGCGGTGGATATCGGCGAAGAAACTGGATATCACCACGCGGAAACCATAGCCCGCAATGGCCCAGGCGGCGTGCTCGCGGCTGCTGCCGCTGCCAAAGTTCTTGCCTGCCACCAATATGCAGCCGCTGTAGCGGGGGTCGTTGAGCACGAACTCCGGATTGGGCTGGCCGTCTTTCTTGTAGCGCCAGTCGCAGAACAGATTGTCTCCGAAAAACTTTTCGTCTCGGGTGGTCGCCTTCAGAAAACGGGCGGGAATTATCTGGTCGGTGTCCACATTCTCCAGCGGAAGGGGCACGCAAGTGCTCTGAATTATATCGAATTTCTGTTTCATAGCGGCTTACATTAAGGTTCTGGGGTCGGTGATTACTCCGGTCACTGCGGCTGCGGCTGCGGTCAGCGGACTTGCCAGCACGGTGCGGGCGCCGGGACCCTGACGGCCCTCAAAGTTGCGGTTGGAGGTGGATACCGACAGACAGCCGGCGGGAATCTTGTCGTCGTTCATAGCCAGGCAGGCACTGCAGCCGGGCTGGCGTATCTCAAAACCGGCGGCCTCCAGCACTTTGTCCAGCCCCTCTTTCTCTATCTGCTCCTTTACCATCCAGCTGCCGGGTACCAGCCAGCAAACCACGCCGGGGGCCTTTTTGCGGCCGGCGGCGATGCTGGCAAACGCCCTGAAATCTTCTATGCGGCCGTTGGTACAGCTGCCACAGAACACATAGTCGACCTTTTTGCCCAGCATCTTTTCGCCGGGCTCGAAGCCCATATAGTTCAGCGAGCGCAGGAATGATGCCTGGCCGCTGCCGGGAACGCTGTTCAGCGCGGGAATAGTGCTGCAGATGCCCATACCCATACCGGGATTGGTGCCGTAGGTCACCACAGGGGTGATGTCGGCTGCGTCATATACCACTTCGCGGTCAAACACCGCGTCGTCGCCGCTGCGGAGGGTCTTCCAATAAGCCACCGCTTTGTCCCAGTCGGCACCCTTGGGGGCGTGTTCACGGCCCTTAAGGTAGGCGAATGTCTTTTCGTCGGGGGCGACAAAGCCGCCGCGGGCACCCATCTCTATCGAGAGGTTACAAAGTGTAAGGCGCCCCTCCATACTGAGGTCGCGCACAACACTGCCGGCATACTCCACAAAGTAGCCCGTAGCGCCGCTGGTGGACATTTTGCTCATAATATACAGGGCCACATCCTTTGCGGTGACCCCTCTATCCAGCTTACCCTCCACGCTGATGCGCATAGATTTGGGTTTTTGCTGCAGGATGCACTGCGAAGCCATCACCATTTCTACCTCGCTGGTTCCGATTCCAAAGGCAACCGCACCCACTGCACCGTGGGTGGAGGTGTGGCTGTCGCCGCAAACGATGGTCATACCGGGCAGCGAAAGGCCTCTCTCGGGCCCTACGACGTGGATAATGCCATTGCGCTTATCCATCATTCCGTAGTGTGCCAAACCGAATTCGGCGGCGTTGGCGGCCAGGGTGTCCACCTGCTTTTTTGAAACCGGATCCTCTATGGGTTTGTCCTGGTCGTGGGTGGGGGTATTGTGGTCCGGCATACATACGATCTGCGCGGGTCTGAGAGGCTTGATGCCGCGCTCGCGCATACCGTCAAATGCCTGAGGTGTAGTCACTTCGTGGCAGTAGAGCCGGTCTATGTAAAGTTGGGTGGGGCCGTCCTCTACAATCTGCACGACGTGCCGGTCCCAGATTTTGTCGAAAAGTGTATTCATAAAAAAGCAGTCCGGAATTAAAGTCCGGACTGCAAAGGTTTAAAATTTTAAGCAATAAAACTAATTTTTACCGCCCGGCTTATCTCGTCACGGGACGGATCAGCATACCGGCGGCACGCGGGCCGTCTTCATAAACAGCAGTTTCGCCGTCCGGGCCGGGTTCAAAGCGCAAATAACGGGACAGGTTTGTGGCCGACACACTTGGCGTCCCTTGATTGGAGAACACCGCCTCCTTTGTCCAGTACATACCCAGTTCAGGATGCTCCAGGGCCTCGCCCCACTTACTGCCTCCGGCTGGCAGGAAAATGGACTTGCCATTTACAAGGTACGTGATTTCCCAGCCACTGACAGCACCCCTTGTCTTCCATTCCCATTTATGGGTTTCGGGGCTGTTTCGGGTGTCCAGCAGTTGCTGGACTTCATAAGGATATGGCATCCCCCAATGCGCGCCGAATCTGACATACTCGGGACTCAGTTGTTGAGATGAGGGGTCGTGTTCAGCCCACAGATTAGGGGTATAGGAATATCCGCCGTTTGAATGGTCAACTTTGGAATACTTGTCGCCGCCTGCACAATTATAATTTTCCCAGGTATAAGTCGCTTTGGTTTCCAGCTCTCCCCAGGCATAATAATCGCCAAGTTCTTCGGGCGAACTGGCACCCAAGTTGAATTCGTGCCAATACACTTCAGTTCCAAGATAAATCGCGTGATCCGGGAGAGCAGTCTGGTTAACCGTTATCACAGCACTCCTTTCGCTGCCGTCACGGGTAGCGATGCGGACGTGCCCGGTCCTGGGCGCATTCTCGGTATTTGCGGCAACCTGGAAATAAATGGAATATTCCCCGGTAGTCGTGTTATAATATGAGTCATAACTCTCGCTGATCCAATCTTTTGCGTCATCTGAAGGGAGTAAGACCAAATCCGGATTGGGAGCGTCCAATTGGACAATGGCCGTAAAGTAACTACTAACATTCGCACTCCAGTTTGAGAACCTGGCTTCGATCTGACGGTTTTCGATTTTGGTGTCATCCTGCGAATTCCAGATGTAGTTTATGACGATATTCTCCGGAACCACCTCCTCGGGCGCCTGGGACACGGTTATCTGCTTCTCTATGCCGCCTGCCTTAATTGTAATCTTGGCCGAGCGGGTCTCTCCGGTCTCGTTGGGCTCCAGCGTCACGGTGACTGCCGCGGCATTTTCACTCGCATTTCCTGACAAAGGGGTCACTTTGCACCAGGTTTCGGAACTTGTCAAAGACCAGTCGTTATTTGCCACAAATGTAAAAGTGGCTGTGTTTTCACCGGCCGGCACCAGGATGGTGGGGGTATTGATTTCGATGGATGGGTCGGGATCGGGCACCTGCTTTTTGCAGGCCGACACCAGGCTCAGGGCAAATACTGCCGCCAGAGCGATGGAAAGGATTCTTTTCATACGTCGTTGGGTTTGTGTTGATTTCTGGTAAAGGTATAATCATTTAATCTATTGCGCAATAGGGTCTGTGACAATTAGTTCGTTTTTCTTTAAAATATTAACTATTTTTGTAAGATTACTATTCAAAAATAAGACTTATGACTGTTATTTTTCAAGTTAATTACAATACCGCTTGGGGCGAGAGTCTGGCTCTAAGAACAGCAAAGAAACAGCATGCTATGGATTATGTGGGAGGCGGCCTCTGGCAGGTGACGCTAAAAGGCAATCAGATAAAGAATGGCGACTGCTACACATATATACTGTTGCGTGACGGCAAGCCGGCCCGCTACGAGTGGCGCACCCACAGGTTCGAGGCTCCGGCGGCCGAAACCAGGGAGGCCGGAGAGAAAAAGGCCTCGGGGAAAACCGGGAATAGCGCCGGGCTGGCCGTGACTCTGCGCGACCGCTGGATTGACCGGCCCCAGGACAGCGCTTTCTGGAGCGCCGCCTTCAAGGATATCATCTTCCAGCGCAATCAGCGGAAAGACAACCAGTCTGCCGCTAAAGCAGAAAGGGCCGGGCAAACAGCCAAAGCCCCCAAGGCAAAGGGCAGCCTGGTGCTGAAGACCGCTGCGGCAGATATCCGCCCGGGCCAGAGGCTGGCCATTACCGGCAGCATCAAGGTGCTGGGCGAGTGGAAAAAGGCTGTGCCGATGGACGAGAGCGACTTCCCCTGGTGGAAGACCGCCATAGATGCCGAAGGGGCATTCGAGTATAAATATGTACTTACCGATGCCGAAAGCGGCGAAATAGTGCTTTGGGAAACAGGCCCCAACCGCCGCGCCGCCACCCCTCTGGGCAAGGAGGCGCTGGTGCGGGAAGATGCCCGCCCGCAGTTTGCCGCAGCGCCCTGGCGCGGTGCCGGAGTGGCGATTCCCGTGTTCTCTATCCGCACAGAAGATAGTTTTGGCGTGGGCGAATTCCACGACATAAAGAAGATGGTGGACTGGGCGGTGGCCACCGGGCAGAATTTCATCCAGCTGCTACCGGTGAACGACACCTCTATGACCGGCACCTGGCAGGATTCATATCCTTACAATGCCGTCAGCTCGTTTGCGCTGCATCCGCAGTTCATACATCTGCCCGACGCCGGGGTAAAGCAAACCAAAGCCGTCAAAGACCTGCAGGCAGAGCTCAACGCCCTGCCCAAAGTCGATTACGAAAAGGTTAACCAGGCCAAGATGCGCCTGCTGAAAAAGGTGTTCGACTCCAAGGCGCCCGCTCTGGCAGACGACAAAGACTACCAGGCCTTCCTGAAACTGAACGACTTCTGGCTGCTCCCCTACGCCGTATTCTGCTGCCTGAGAGACGAAAACAAAACGGTGGACTGGCGCAAATGGGGCAAAAACGCAAAGTACACCCGCAAGAAGGCCGATGCCTACGCCGCCGCCCATCCCGGCGAAGTGTCTTTCTGGTGCTGGCTGCAATATCTTCTGGACACCCAGCTTAAGGATGCCGTGGCCTATGCCCACAGCCACCGAGTGGCCATCAAGGGCGACCTTCCGATAGGCGTGAGTCCCGTGAGCGCCGACGCCTGGACCAATCCCGACCTCTTCAACCTGGATATGCAGGCGGGTGCACCGCCGGATGCTTTCAGCGCCGACGGCCAGAACTGGGGCTTCCCCACCTACAACTGGGACAAGATGGCCCAGGACGGCTTTGCCTGGTGGCGGGCCCGTCTGGAAAAGATGAGCGAATACTTTGACGCATACCGAATTGACCACATCCTGGGATTCTTCCGCATCTGGGAAATTCCCGCCAAGTATAAGAGCGGTCTTATGGGACACTTTGCCCCCGCCCTGCCCTACAGCGCAGAAGAGCTGAAACAGAAGGGCTTTGATGTATCCACCGGCGCCTATGTGACCCCCGGCGAAAGCGAGACCGACGTGCTGTTTGTAGAGGATCCCCGCAAGAAAAACTTCTGGCATCCCCGCATCAGCGCCCAGTTCACCGCCGCCTACGACAAATTGGAGCCCTGGCAGAAAGACAGCTTCAACGCTCTCTACAACGACTTTTTCTACCATCGCCACGAAGAGTTCTGGCGCGAGAGCGCTATGAAAAAGCTCCCCAGCCTGATCCGCTCTACCGATATGCTCAGTTGTGGCGAAGACCTGGGTATGATACCCGGCTGCGTCGCCTCCGTGATGGAAGAGCTCAACATTCTGAGTCTGGAAATCCAGCGTATGCCCAAGGACCCGAGGCAGGATTTCGCCGACCCGGCCCGCTACCCTTACTACTGCGTCTGCGCCACCGGCACCCACGACACATCTCCCCTGAGGGCCTGGTGGGAAGAGGACCGTGCCCTCACGCAGAAGTATTTCAACACAATGATGCACTGCGAGGGCGACGCCCCCTATTTCTGCGAGAGCTGGGCGGCCGAGATGATTATCCGCGCCCACCTGTGCTCCCCCGCAATGCTGGCTATACTGCCGCTTCAGGACTGGCTGGCCACCGACGCCGAAATGCGGTACCAGGGCGACCCCGCAGACGAGCGCATCAACATCCCCGCCAACCCGCGTCACTACTGGCGCTGGCGTATGCACAAGACTGTGGAACAATTAATTGCAGACAAATCCTTAAGCGAGCGCATTAAAACGATGATTTGTGATGCAGCCCGTGGCGTTTAGGCATCATTATTTGGAAATTACAAATAATTGATTTAGCTTTGTTAGCTTTTTTCGCCAAAAAATGAAAAATCGTAACTTAAGCAATAAGCAGCTTTTCAATTTGAACTTCGGCTATTTCGGGGTTCAGATTGCATATGCACTGCAAAGCGCCAACATTTCGCGCATATTCGCCACCCTGGGCGCAGACCCGCATCAGCTGAGTTTCTTCTGGATTCTCCCGCCGCTGATGGGTATGATAGTCCAGCCGCTGATTGGCAAGTGGAGCGACCGCACCTGGTGCCGTATGGGCCGCCGCAAACCCTACCTGCTGGTGGGCGCCATCATCGCCGTGCTGGTTATGGCTTTCCTGCCCAACGCCGGCAGCCTGCACTTCTCCACCAAAATCTTCCTGGGCCTGAATATGGCTATGTGGTTCGGCCTGTTCTCCCTTATCTTCCTGGACACCAGCATCAATGTGGCTATGCAGCCCTTCAAGATGATGGTGGGCGACCTGGTCAACGAACAGCAGAAGGCCAAAGCCTATTCCATCCAGAGCTTCCTGTGCAACGCCGGCAGCCTGGTGGGCTATCTGCTCCCCATATTCCTGACCTGGATAGGCATCGCCAACCAGGCGCCGGAAGGCGTCGTGCCGCCCAGCGTAGTGATTTCGTTCTATTCCGGCGCCGTGATTCTGATTCTGTGCGTGCTGTATACCTTCCTGAACGTGAAGGAAATGCCACCGGCAGAGTATGCCGAATTCCACGGCATAGACACCGAGAAGACCGCCGGGAAGAAAGAGGGGCTTATCTCCCTGCTATTCAAGGCTCCCAAGGTATTCTGGACGGTGGGTCTGGTGCAGTTCTTCTGCTGGGCCGCCTTCCTGTATATGTGGACCTACACCAATGGCACCCTGGCCTATAACTGCTGGGGCGGCGCCACCGACACCGCATCGGCCGCCTACCAGGCCGCCGGCAACTGGGTCGGCGTGGTGTTCGCCGTGCAGGCCGTGGGCTCCATCCTCTGGGCGCTGATGCTCCCGCGCTTCAAGAATCTCAAGACTGCTTACATCGTGAGCCTTCTGATTGGCGCCTTGGGCTTTATAGCCGTGGCGTTTATCCACGACAAATACCTGGCCTGCGCTGCCTACTTCCTGATTGGCGCTGCCTGGGCGGCAATGCTGGCCCTGCCGTTCACCCTGCTGACCAACGCCCTGGAAGGCAACCCTTATATGGGTTCTTACCTGGGCCTTTTCAACGGCACCATCTGCCTGCCGCAGATTGTGGCTGCCGCCACCGGCGGCCTGGTGCTCAAGGCAGTGGGCGGGGCGCAGAGTTCTATGCTGATTATGGCGGGCATCTACCTGATAATAGGTGCCGCCGCCGTGCTGCTCGTGAAAGTGAAATCAACAACCAACCAATAATAAGTTTAACTAATCAACATCTGATGAAAAGATTTCTAACCGCAGTTGCTGCCATACTCCTTCTGGGAGGTATGTTCAGCACTCCTGCATCCGCTCAGGGCGGATATCAGGTTAAAGGAGTCGTAGTCGATGCCCTGGGCCCCGTATACGGTGCCACGGTGATGGAGAAAAACACCACCAACGGTGTCTCCACCGGCATCGACGGCGATTTTGTCCTTAATGTCGCAAGTGCGGATGCAATCGTGGAGGTCAGCTGCATCGGCTACACCAGCCAGTCCTACGCAGCGAGCGCCTTCCCTGCAACCGTCACCCTCGTTGAGGACAATGAGTTTCTGGACGAAGTAGTCGTCATTGGATACGGCTCACAGACCAAGAAAGAGGTCACCGGTAGTGTGGCATCCCTCAAACCCGACGACTTCAACCAAGGTACAGTGGCCAACCCTATGGGTTTGCTGCAAGGTAAGGTGGCCGGCCTCAACGTTATCAAGAACGGCGGTGACGACCCCGCACAGAACAGCTACAACGTGCAGTTGCGCGGTGTCGGTTCGCTGAACGGTTCTACCGAACCCCTCTATGTGATAGACGGTGTGCCCGGCGGTAGCCTTTCCAGCGTGAATCCTGCCGACATCGAATCTATCGATATTCTCAAGGACGGTTCTGCCGCAGCCATCTACGGTACCCGTGCCAACGCCGGCGTCATCCTGATCACCACCCGCCGCGGCAACAAGGACGGTGCTTTCTCTGCCGAGTATAACGGCAGCGCCAGCGTGGGCTTCATCTGCAACGTGCCGCGCGTGCTCACCGCCGCTGAATACCGCGAAAAGATGGTGGCCAAGGGACTCGGTACAGATTTCGGTGCAGATACCGATTGGGTTAAGGAGATTTCCCGCAACCCCGTTTCGCACAGCCACAACGTGTCCATCACCGGCGGCACGGAGAAGTTTAACTACCGCGCCTCCGTCGGCTACCGCAACCTGCAGGGTATCGCCCGCAAGAGCGATTTTGACGAGCTGCAGGGCCGTTTCGCCGCAGATCAGAAGGCGTTCAACGACAAATTGCAGATTTCCTACGACTTCTCCTACACCCGTGGCTTGAAGGACTGGGCCAATTACGACAACTTTAACCAGGCCATCCGTTCCAACCCCACGATGCCCGTGATGAGCGACGACCCGAAATTTGACAAATATCTCCACTATTTCGAGTCCGACAACTTCTACACCCGCAACCCGGTGTCTGACATAGAGCAGACCACCAACCAGCAGAAGGATCAAAATATAATTGGCAGCGTACGGGCTTCTTTGGATATCGTGCGCGGTCTTAAGTTCACCACTGCATATTCCATTCAGGAAAGCTCTACCTGGAACGGCAAGTATCAGAACAGCACCCTGCGCGAGGTCTATGGCCGCAAAGGTGTCGCAAGCCAGAGCTACGCCGCTATTACCCAGCAGGTTATTGAGAACACCCTGAACTATATGGGCAGCGCCGGCCGTCACAACTATCAGTTCCTGCTTGGCCAGAGCTACCAGACCAACCTTTCCCAGGGCTTCTCTGCCAACAACTCCATTTTCCCTCTGGACAAACTTCTGTTCAACAATCTCGGCCTTGGCGAGGGTAAACTCTCCGGCAAGAGTGACGAGGCAAACCAGAACAGTTACAAGTATAAAGACAAGCTGGCTTCATTCTTCGTGCGTGGTATGTACAACTTTGCCGGCAAATACTTCCTCAGCGCCAGCGCCCGTCTGGAGGGCAGCTCCAAGTTCGGCGCCAAGGCACATCCCGTGCTTGGCCCGTGGGGTCTGTTCCCCTCTGTTTCAGCAAGCTGGATCATTTCTGAAGAGGACTTTATGCAGAACGCCACCTGGCTGGACGAGCTCAAACTCCGCGCCGGCTACGGTGTTACCGGTAATATGCCCGGCAGTTCCTACCTCTATCTGATGCTGGTAGGACCTGGTGGCGACTATCTTTTCTCCGACGGCGCGTTTATCCGCCCCTGGGGCCCCCAGACCAACGTAAACGAGTACATCCGCTGGGAAGAGAAGCGCGAGACCAACGTCGGTATCGACTTCGCTATGCTGGAAGGCCGTATCTGGGGTAATCTGGACGGCTATTTCCGCAACACCACCAACCTTCTCTACGAATACAGCGTCCCTCTGACCGGCGGTAATGTCACCGACAAGAAGTGGGACAATTACGGACAGATTCACAACTACGGCGTTGAATTCAACATCAACGGTATTCTGGTCAAGACCCGCGACTTCAACTGGACCGCAGGTGTGAACGCCGCCTGGAACCGCAACCGCGTGGTACGCATCACCGGCGAGCAATACGGTGAGACAGACGCCGAAGGCAACCATATCGCCGCTTACCAGAATGTCGGCTACATCTCCTCCGGAGACGGCGAAACCGGCAATTACGTGATGCGCCTGGTAGAGGGCGAGGCTGTGGGCAACTACTACGGCTTCCGCTACGCCGGTATCAAGGAAAACGGCGAATGGGCATTCTTCTCTTCGCAGGAGGCTTACGAGAAAGGCCAGGGTGTCACCACCGACCCCAACGACAACAACAAGATGGTGCTGGGCAACGCATTCCCCCTGGTTACGCTGGGCTTCTACACAAACCTCAAGTACAAGGCATTTGACCTCGGCCTGAACTTCCGCGGCCAGATAGGCGGTCTTTACTTTAACGAGACCCGCTACTTCTACGAGAATACCCGCGGTACCGAGAATGTGCTGCTGAGCTCTTTCAGCGGTGATGCCGAGAAACTCACCCACTGGATCGACCATCCGGAGAGCACCAAGGCCTCCCTGCGCCGCTTCTCCGACTTCTATCTGGAGGATGCTACCTTCATCAAACTTAACGATCTGACCCTGGGCTGGACTCCTGTCCTCAAGGGTTCCTTCACAGACTATGTAAAGGCTCTGCGCGTATACATCAATGCACAGAACCTCTTTACCATCACCAAATATCAGGGCCACGACCCGTCCACTGTAAGTCTGGCAGGTCTTGCACCCGGATTTGACGGTCGTTCTTACTATCCTACCCAGAGAACAGTTTCACTTGGCGTCAACATCAACTTCTAAAGATGAGCATTATGAAAAAGATATTTAACATTGCTATAGCGCTGCTTGGCCTTGCTGCCGTAGCCTGCACTGACCTCTCTCCGGAAGTTTACACCGATGTCCGCAAGGAGGATTACTTCACGACTCCCTCACAATTCTCTACTTTGATTGCCAACGCTTATTCCCAGCTGGCCGGTGAATACGGCTATATCTATCGTGAAGGCTTCTGGAGCCTGCAGGAATACACCTCCGACGAGGTGGTGGTTCCCACCCGTGCCACCGACTGGTACGACGGCGGCGTCCCCATTGCAATGCACACCCACACCTGGCTCAGCGACACCCGCGACGTTAACAATGGCTGGAGTTTTGCATACGGGGGCGTAACAAAGTGCAACACCGTGATAGATAACATCCATACCATCGCAGGCGAAGACGAATCCACCTGGAGCGACGCAGCCAAGGCTGGCCTTGCCGAGGCCAAGATTCTCCGTGCATTCTACCACCTGCTGGCCATGGACGTCTATGGCAACGTACACATCGACGACGGCGAGCGCGAAATCAAGCAGTACACCCGCAAAGAGGTTTACGACTGGATTGAGCAGGAGCTGCTGGAAAACGCCGAGAAAGTGGACAACACCGTCCGCTACGGCTCAATGACCCGCCCGGTTGCCTATATGATACTGGCAAAACTCTACCTCAACGCTGAGGTCTATACCGGCACCCCCCAGTGGGCCAAGGCAGAAGAATATTGCGACAAGATTATCGAAGGCGGCTACGGCTATGATCTTAACGATGACTATTTCGCAACCTTTACCACCAACAACACCGGCAATAAGGAAATTATTTTCCCCATCGTGTTCGACTCTGTGTATGCCAACGGCAATATGTTCCACCTGATCACCAACCACTACGCAATGCGCGACGTGTTCGGCTTCACTACCGACTGCTGGAACGGCCCCTGCACGCTTGGGTCATTCTACAATCTTTACGCGGAGAAAGACATTCGCCGCAACCAGTGGTTCGTGGGCCCGGTGTACAACAACACCACCGACTGGAAGACTATTGTCTATAATCGCGACTCTTGGACAGGCGACGTGGTTGAGTGGGACCACGGCGACAGCCACTTCAAGGTTATCATCACTCCTGAAGTCACCACCATCCAGGACCCTACCGGAGCCAATTCCTGCGAGGGTGCCCGATTTGTCAAGTTCCAGTTTGAGAACGGCATCGCCCACCACGCAGACAGCGACTTCCCCATCTACCGCTATGCCGACGTCCTTCTGATGAAGGCTGAGGCCCGTATGCGCCAGAAAGGCGGTGTGGCAGACGAGATTGCCCTGGAGTGTGTCAACAAGGTTCACCGCCGCGCTGGCCTGCCCAACTATACAGCAGCGCAGCTCAACCTGGCTGAACTTCTCAAAGAGCGCGGCCGCGAGCTGGCCTGGGAAGGCCATCGCCGCGACGACCAGATTCGCTTTGGCACCTACGGCGGCACTTGGGAGTTCAAGAACGCCAGCGACAAGAACCACGAGCTGTTCCCCATCCCCAACTGGGTTAGGGACGCTGCGCCCGGCGTATATCAGCAAAATCCCGGATACTAATAACTAATATTCAATAATTATTAACCAATCAACCATTATTAACAAAATGAAAAGAATCTTTTATGCATTTTGCGCTCTTGCTCTGGCATTTGTCATGACCTCCTGCAAAGAGCCCAACAAACCCATCGACCTGGATGCTGAAGACGGTGTTTACGTGTATGGCGAAGCTACCGGCTTTGACAAAGTAGATGCTCTGCTGCTTATGGCCAACGGTATCAACGAGGCCAAGGACCAGACTGCACGCGACGGTATGTTCGAGAAATATATCGTGCTGCAGGGCGGCAAGGAATTCTCCCTGCTGTGGCTCAACGCCGGCGAGCAGATTTATTACGGCGCCAATCTCTCCGAGTTCACCCTCACTGCCGAAGAGGCTACCGGCATCTATGCAGACAACCCTGTCGGCACCATTTTCAAGGGTAAACTCGAGACTGGCGACGCCGCTCCCAAGATGAAGATGGCCACCACCGGCCTCTATCACATCGTGCTCGACCTCAACAAGAACAACGACCTTTCCGAGGCTCAGATCCTCGTGGCTCCCGTTCAGTGGGGTGTCCGCGGCGGTATGAACAACTGGGGCTTCACCGCTCTTGAGGCTACTCCCGCAAGCAACAACGGCATCACCTACGTCCTCTCCGGCCAGGAGCTGGGCAACAACGGTGACTTCAAGTTCTCCTACAACGGGGCATGGAAGATCACCCTTGACGACAAGGGCGAGGTCAAGGCCAACACCAATCTGGGTACCGACTGCAAGCCCGGCGGAAGCAACATCGTGGTTACCGAGGGTGCAGGTAAGTACAAAGTTACCCTTACCTTCAAGCTCGCAGGCGGCGCTATCGAGAATAGTTTCTCCTACAAGACCGAACTCCAGGAGGCCGCTTCCTATCCCGAGAACGTCTATATGACCGGTACCGATTTCGGCGGCTGGTCTTGGGGTTCAGACGGTATCGTTACCCTCCAGCACATCTCTGCCGGTGGCGATCCCAAGGATGGCTGCTTTGTAACCACCCGCTATTTCAAGGCCGACAACGGCTTCAAATTCAGCACCATCAACGTGGCTGACGACTGGAGCAAGGCATTCGGCGGTATGACCACCAACAGCGAGAACATCACCTTCGACGGTGACGGCAACGCTCACGTTCCTTCTGACGGTCTCTGGACCATCACCCTCGACTACACCAAGGACGAGATGACTCTCACCGAGGGTATGATTTACGGTATGGGCCCTGCATTCAACGATGACTGGACAATGGCTAAATATGCCGGCGAAATCAACGCTGACGGTACCGCTACTATCGTAGCTCTCTCCGACGGTGCGCTCCGCGTTTACGCTCCCTGCGCATTTGACTGGTGGCAGCACGAGTTCCAGCCCGATGCAGAAGGCAATTTGGTATACCGCGAGGGTGGTGAACTTGAAGCCTTCAACGTTACCGCTGGTCAGAAGATCACCTTCAACTTCAACGCTGGTACTGCTACTGTAGAATAATCATTCTCCGCAATTATTTTGGCCTGCAAGCCCCTGATACGGACTTGCAGGTCCCATTTAAAAATGACGATATGAAACGCTTGTTCCTTATACTGGCGCTGCTGCCGCTGCTGGCAGCATCCTGCAATAAACAGCCGCAGCCCATCCCCGATGACGGCGACGAAATAGTGATACCCTCCTACGCTTCGGGCGAGAAACAGGGCAAAATCACCTATCAGCTGCTTATCTACAGTTTTGCCGACAGCGACGGCGACGGAATAGGCGATTTCAACGGAATAAAGTCCAAGCTGGATTATCTGGACGCCCTGGGTGTATCCGCCCTCTGGCTGTCGCCGGCCCATCCGGCCGACTCATATCACGGCTACGATGTCACGGACTATGCTGCCGTCAACCCCAAATACGGCACCGAGGCCGATTTCAAGGCATTAATCGATGCTGCACACGCCAAGGGTATAAAAATTTATATGGACTATGTCCTGAACCACACCGGCAAGGGCCATCCCTGGCTTGCAGAGGCCCTTTCGGGCGCCGACAGTCCTTACCGCAACTGGTATCTGATTAGCGAAAAGCCCGCCTCCGAATGGAGTTCTTTCCCTATGCTTTCGGGCTACTCATACAATAAGGACGAGTGGCACGCCACCACCAGCGGCTCGCCGCGCCTTACAATCTCCAGCACCACAGAGAGTGTTACCGGAAGCGGAAACGCCAGCTGGAACCTGTGGACCTGGGCGCCGGGACAGGACGGTAAGGAGGTTAAGCTGACCGACGGCGGAAACGGCTCTTATTACACCGTTATGAACGTCAGCGGCAAGACAGGATTTCTTGTCAGAAAGAATTCAACCTGGAACGCCGGCTCCAAATTTGGCGCTGCACAGCAGGACTTTACGGCTACAGAAGGCGTGCCCGTCAACCTTATGGCAGAGGGCAGCGATATTTATTTTTCAGGAAACGGACGGTATCGCTTTGACCTTACCAATGTCAACACCAGCACCGTTTATTTTATGGGTGCCTTTGGCAGCTGGATGCCCGACCTCAACTACGGCGCGGCCGCCACGGCAGAGACATCCGCCCCGTTTATAGCCCTGGCCGAAACCGTGGACAAATGGATTGCCCTGGGCATCGACGGCCTCAGGCTGGATGCCGTCAAGCACATCTACGGCGGTATGAATTCATTCAACAACTCCGCCAACGTCGCTTTCCTTGGCAAATGGTACGACCGCTGCAACGCCTCCTACCGCAAAACACATAACGAAGATTTCTATATGGTGGCAGAGTGCTGGATGGACGCCTCAAGCGTGGCTCCCTACTACAAAGCCCTGCCCGCAAATTTTGAATTCGACTTCTGGGAGCGGCTGAAATGGGTTCTGAACCAGCGCACCGGCTGCTACTTCTGCAAGGATCTGATGAGCTACAGAAAGCTGTATAATGCCAATCGCAGCAATGCCATAGCCGCCACAAAACTCACCAACCACGACGAGACTCGCGCCGCCACCGTCCTTGGGCGTGATATGTCCAAGATGAAACAGGCCGCGGCATTCCTGCTTACCGCCGAAGGCGAGCCGTATATCTACCAGGGCGAAGAACTTGGCTACTGGGGCAAGGACGGAGACGAGGGCGGCCGAGATGAGCTGGTGCGCACCCCCATTGTTTGGGACAAGGCTGCAACTGCCGCCACTGGCGATCTGGGCGGCCACCTCGACTACGATCTGTTAAAGGACGGCATTTCTGTGGAGAAACAGAAAACCGACAAAGAGTCGCTGCTGGTGACCTATTTCAATTGGACCCGGGCGCGCAATACCTGCAAGGCCCTCTCCGGCGGCAAGATGTCGGCCCACGCCAAATACAACGACAGCAACACTCTTGACGGCAGCATCGCCGCCTGGTATATGACCGCAGCCAGCGGCGAAAAGGCCCTTGTGCTGCACAATGTCGGCTCTTCCGAAAAGACCCTGGACCTGCCTTCGGACAAGCTGGACAAGCAGGTCGTTTCGCTGGGCAGCGTGACGGTGTCCGGCAGCACCGTGACCCTTGGCGCATCTTCCTCTGTAGTATTCCTTCAATAACCGATAATATCCCCACCTATGAAAAAGATAATCATCCTGATAGCGGCCGTCGCCGCAATAGCAGCCTGCTGCCCCAAAGAGAAGCCGGCCGTGCACCCCGAGTGGAGCTACAACTCCGTAATGTACGAAGTAAACGTGCGCCAATATTCCCCCGAGAGCTCGTTTGCGGGCGTCCAGGCACAGTTGCCCCGCCTCAAGGAGCTGGGCGTGGACATTCTCTGGCTGATGCCTATGTATGAAATAGGAGTGGAGGGGCGCAAGGGAACCCTGGGCTCTTATTATGCCATAAGCGACTACTGCAAGGTAAATCCCGAGTTCGGCACTATGGAAGACTTTGACCGCCTCCTGGCCGCCGCTCACGACCAGGGATTCAAGGTGATTCTGGACTGGGTTGCCAACCAGACCGCACCCGACCACATCTGGATGACCACCAAGCCGGCCGATTTCTACGAGCGCGACTCTCTGGGCAACGCCATCTGGGAATATGACTGGACCGACACCCGCAGCCTCAACTACGAGTGCAAGGATGTCTGGGCAGCCCAGGAAGAATGTATGCGTTTCTGGCTGGACAAGGGCGTGGACGGTTTCCGCTGCGACGCCGCCGGTGAAATGCCCGCCGAATTCTGGCAGGGCACAATGCCGGGTATGAACGCCGACTATCCCGACGCCTACTTCCTGGCAGAGGCAGAGCGCACCAACCTGGCCGACGCCGACAGCACCTTCGACGCCACCTATGCCTGGGAGCTGCACCATTTGCTTAACGAAATCGCCGCCGGGCAAAAGACCTTTGACGAACTGCGCGCCTATCTGGAGCGCGATGCGGCCAATTATCCCGAATCGGCCTTCCGCCTGACCTTCACCAGCAACCACGACGAAAACTCCTGGAACGGCACCGAATTCGAGCGTATGGGCGACTGTGCAAAAGCCGGCGCCGTGCTCTGCTTCACCCTGCCCAAAAGCCAGCCGCTGGTTTATACTGGCCAGGAAATCGGCCTGAGCCGCCGCCTGCAATTCTTCGAGAAGGATCCCATAGAGGACTGGAGTGCCAACGAATTCACCGAATTCTACAAGAAACTCATATCTCTCAAGCATAACAATCCCGCACTGGATGCCGGCGAGCGCGGCGGCAAATATGCCGAGATTCCCGCTCCCGACGGAGCCTTCGCCTTCAGCCGCACCAAATGCGGCAACAAGGTGGTAACAGCCGTCAACTTCGGCACCGAACCCGCCGAGATCACCCTGCCCCTGAAAGGCACCTTCACCGAACTCTTCTCCGGCGAAAAAGTCCGCGGCCGCCAAACCCTCACCCTCCCCGCCGGCGGGTATGCCATTTATTTCCGTTAATTGTTCAAAAACTTGTTGATAATTTGGAAATTAGTTGTATATTTGCAGCCCGCAAAAAATGCGCGGATTTATACAACTAATTCATTTACACCAAATTATCTACAATGCCTGGATTAATTGGAAAGAAAGTCGGAATGACTTCCGTATTCGATGCTAACGGTATCAACGTACCGTGCACCGTAATTGAGGCTGGTCCGTGTGTTGTTACGCAAATTCGTACAGTAGAGAAAGATGGTTATGCCGCTGTACAGCTTGCCTATGACGAAATTTCAGAGAAACACACCAGCAAGGCTCTTAAGGGCCATTTTGAAAAGGCAGGAACCACTCCCAAGCGCAAATTGGTGGAATTCAAGTCCTTCGACATTGATTCCCTCAAATTGGGAGACACTATCACCGTCGCAGATCTCGCATCTGTAGAATGGGTCGACGTTACCGGCACCTCTAAAGGTAAAGGTTTCCAGGGCGTAGTTAAGCGCCACGGATTCGCCGGTGTTGGCGGACAGACTCACGGTCAGCACAACAGACTTCGCAAGCCCGGTTCACTGGGTGCATCGTCTTGGCCTAGCCGTGTCTTCCCCGGTATGAGAATGGGTGGTCATATGGGATGTGACCGCGTTAAGGTTCTCAACCTTCAGGTTGTCAAAATTATTCCTGAAAACAATCTTATCGTAGTTAAAGGTTCTATTCCCGGAGCCAAGGGGTCTTATGTAACATTGGAGGCTTAACGTATGAAACTGTCAGTTTATAAAATCGACGGAACCGCTTCTGGAAAAGAAGTCGTTCTTGATGACGCAATCTTTGGCATCGAGCCCAACGATCACGCTATCTATCTTGACGTTAAGCAGTACCTTGCAAATCAGCGTCAGGGCACACACAAGAGCAAAGACCGCAGCGAAATCGCACACAGCACCAAGAAGATGGGTCGCCAGAAAGGCGGCGGTGGCGCACGCCACGGTTCCATCAAGGCCGGTATCTATGTAGGTGGTGGCCGTATCTTTGGTCCCCAGCCCCGCGATTATCGTTTCAAACTCAACAAAAAGCTCAAACAGCTGGCACGCAACTCCGCCTTCACCTATAAGGCACAGGAAGAAGCCATCACTATGGTTGAGCCTTTTGCAATGGATGCACCCAAGACCAAAGACTTCATCAAGATTCTTGATGCACTCAAGGCTAACGGCCGCAAGACCCTGGTCATCCTTCCCGAGAATTCGAACAATATTTTCTTATCGTCTCGCAACCTTCCTGAGGTGAAAGTCATCACCGTTGACGAAATCAACACCTACACCATTATGAATGCAAATCATCTGGTGATGGTTGACGGCGTCCAGGATATCATTGCAGAAAGACAAAAATAATCCAAAGCAATGGGTATACTGATTAAGCCAATCGTAACCGAGAAAATGACGGCTCAAGGCGATAAGTTGAACCGTTACGGTTTTATAGTTGACCGCAATGCCAATAAGGTAGAAATCAAACAGGCGGTCGAGCAGACTTACAATGTTTCTGTATTGAGTGTCAATACTGCAAACTATCACGGCAAAGCAAAAAGCCGTTACACCAAAGCCGGTTTGCTGACCGGTCGCACCAATCACTATAAGAAAGCTTATGTGACTTTGGCAAAGGATGACAAGATAGATTTCTACGCTAACGTTTAATTGATCTGAAGCTATGGCAGTACGTAAATTCAAACCGGCAACTCCGGGTCAAAGAAATAAGGTGATCAGCACCTTCGAAGAAATCACTTGCACAACTCCCGAGAAGTCCCTGTTGAAGCCCCTCCGCAAATCCGGCGGCCGCAACAATCAGGGTAAGATGACTATGCGCTATCTTGGCGGCGGTCACAAGCAGATGTACCGCGTCATCGACTTCCTCCGCGACAAGGATAAATACACAGCAACCGTCAAGACCATCGAATACGACCCCAACCGCACTGCACGCATTGCGCTGGTAGTTTATGAAGATGGTGAAAAACGTTACATCATCGCTCCTAACGGCATCAAAGTCGGACAGAAAATCGCTTCCGGCAGCGGTGTCGCCCCTGAAATAGGTAACACTCTTCCGTTGGCAGAAATTCCTCTCGGAACTCTGGTTCACTGCATCGAGCTCCGTCCCGGCTGCGGCGCCGCTATGGCACGTTCCGCCGGCGCTTACGCTCAGCTTACCGCACGCGAAGGCAACCACGCTATCCTCCGTCTCCCTTCGGGTGAGACCCGTATGGTGCTGGTAACCTGCCGCGCAACCGTAGGCACAGTGTCCAACACAGATCACAACCTGGAGTCTCACGGAAAGGCAGGCCGCGTACGCTGGATGGGTCGCCGTCCTCGCAACCGCGGTGTCGTTATGAACCCTGTAGATCACCCGATGGGTGGTGGTGAAGGCCGTGCATCCGGTGGTCACCCTCGTTCTCGCAAGGGTCTCATCGCCAAGGGTTACAAGACTCGCAATCCTAAGAAGACTTCCAACAAGTTCATCATCGAAAGGAAAAAGAAATAATAACGGAATAAATTAGGAAATTATGAGTCGTTCACTTAGAAAAGGTCCGTACATTCAGGAGGCACTCGAGAAGAGAGTCATCGCCATGAATGAAGGGACAATGAAAAAAGAAGTTATCAAGACCTGGTCGCGTTCCAGCATGATTTCTCCTGATTTTGTAGGTCACACGATCGCAGTGCACAACGGAAACAAATTTATTCCGGTATACGTCACTGAGAATATGGTTGGCCACAAACTCGGCGAGTTTGCTCCGACACGTACATTCAGGGGTCACAGTGGTAATCGTTAATAAATAATTACTATGGGAGCTCGAAAAAGAGAAATGGCCGAAAGGCTTAAAGAAATAAAGAGTCGTACAGCTATCGCTAAGCTGAACGATGTTCCCACCTCGCCCCGCAAGATGCGTCTGGTAGCAGACATCATCCGCGGCAAGGAGGTCAACAACGCTTTGGATATCCTTAAGTATTCAAAGAAGGAGCCCGCAACAAGGCTCAGTAAGCTCGTGCGCAGCGCCATCGCCAACTGGGAAGCCAAGAACGAGGACAACCGCAAGGAGCTGGAAAACGGCAATGTTTACATTCAGACCATTATGGTAGACGAAGGTCGCACATTGAAGCGCATCCGTCCCTGCCCTCAGGGCCGTGCCGGTCGCATCCGCAAGCGCAGCAACCACGTTACTATCGTACTCGGTACCAAAAATCAACCCGCTAAGGAGGAGGCATAATTATGGGACAGAAAACTAATCCTATCAGCAACCGTATAGGTATCACCCGTGGTTGGGACTCCAACTGGTGCGGTAACTACCCCGAGCGCATCAAGGACGATGCTAAGATCCGCGAGTATCTTGACGCACGTCTGCAGAAGGCTTCTGTAAGCCGCATCATCATCGAGCGCACTATGAAGGTCATCACCATCAGCATCCACACCGCACGTCCCGGTATCATCGTGGGCAAGAACGGCCAGGAGCTGGAGACCCTCAAGGGCGAGGTGAAGAAGATCTGCGGAAAGGACGTCCAGATCAATATCTACGAGGTTAAGCGTCCCGAAGCTGACGCCAACATCGTTGCCAACAACATCGCACGCCAGATCGAAGGCCGCGTGTCATATCGCCGCGCCATCAAGATGGCTGTCGCTTCTACAATGCGCGCCGGCGCAGAGGGCATCAAGGTGCTCATCAGCGGCCGCGTAGGTGGAGCCGAGATGGCCCGCAACGAACTCTACAAAGAGGGTCGTACCCCTCTGCACACTTTCCGTGCAGACATCGACTACGCTCTTGCAGAGGCTCACACCAAAGTCGGTGTGCTTGGTATCAAGGTTTGGATCTGCAACGGTGAGGTCTATGGCAAACGTGACCTCAGCCCCAACGCAGGCGTAGCTGCTGCCAACAATGCCGGTGAGCGCCGCGGTGGCGAGCGTCGTGGTGGTCGTCGTGACGACCGTCGCGGTGGCGAACGTGGCGAACGCCGTGGTGGCGAGCGCCGTGGCCGTCGCAACGACGCTGAGTAAACAAACCGTTTAACTCAAGCTGAAAAGCTGACTCCTGCTGGGGTCAGCTTTTTTGTTTGTGCCTTCGCTGCCGCAGAAGCCCTCGCTAGGCTTCGAAAATGCTTCGCTCCGGGCCAGGGAGAACATAGAACCCCTGTTCCCTGCGCGAAGCTTTTTCTACGCTGTATCGCTCGTGCTTCTGCAGAAACGAGAGCTTCGGCAACAAAAAAACCCGCCGGCGAGGGCGGGTTTTTTACGGTAAGAACCGTGAGCGATTACTCGGCGGGGGTCTCTGCGGGGGTCTCTGCGGGAGCTGCAACTTCGCCACCCTCTGCAGGGATGGTGATCACGTTGTCAGCGGGGAGAGCGGGCTCGCCTTCGGTTGCGGGAGCGGTCTGAATCTGATTCTCGATGCTGGAAGCAGCACCCTTGCTAGCCTTGGGGGTGAAGAATGTGGCTGCTACGCAAAGCACCAGAACGATAGCTGCCAGCACCCAAGTGGTCTTCTCCAGGAAGTCTGCAGTCTGACGAACGCCAAAAGTGGTGTTGCCTGCGGCAAAGTTGGCTGCGAGGCCGCCGCCCTTGGAATTCTGGACAAGCACGATGAGGGTGAGAAGCACGCTTGCTATCACGATAATTACCGAAATGGTGATGTAAAGAGCTTGCATATTGATGTTAATTATTTGTTTCTTTTCTATTTAGGGGGTGCAAAGTAAGTTAATTTTTTGCGATTAAGCAAAATAACTTTACCACTGCGCCACCGAGGCATTGAATATGTCCTCTACGAGGGTCTCGATAATCTGGTCGCACAGGCTTGACTCCACCTCGTCCAGCGTCAGGTCGGCGTCATAGTCCTGATATGCGGCAAACGATTTCTTCTCGAAATTCTCTTCCGGATGCTTTACATTCTCGAAAGTGGCCTTGCAGGTCACCGTCAGGCGGTTCTGCGCCGGAGTCTCATCTTTGGCGATACCCTGGGCCTTGACGTCATACGACTCCACAGTGACCACCAGCACCAAGTCGCCGTCCATTTCTACCTGCTCCAGGCTGGTGAGCTTCTTGAACTTGTCCTTGAGCGCCTCGCTGAGGTCGTTGGCAAGGGCGGGGTTCACCTTCATCGCATTGTTGAGCACCGGCTCAATGGTGATGGTGTGCACGTCGGGACGGATGGATGTTCCGGAGAATGAATAAATGCCGCAGCCGGTAAGGCACAAAGCCATAGCGGCTGCGATTATCACTGATTTTATATATTGTTTCATAGTCCCAGCGCCTTTATTTTACGATATAGCGTACGCTCCGATATTCCAAGTTCGGCCGCCGCCAACTTGCGGTTGCCGTGATATTTTTCCAGAGCCTTGGCTATCAGCTCCGAATTGTTGTCCACGATAGACAGGGTCCCTCCCTCCTGCTCGTGATGAACTTCCTGCGCCGCCTGCTCTTCCACATCGTAGGTGTGGTCCTCCACCTCGCGGTGCTCGCTCACCAGCAGACCGCCGTCGGGCGACACATACCTGTTTGCCGGAACACCCTTGTCTGGCATCGCCTCCAGCCGCTCTTTAAGCACCTCTATCTCCTGCTTGAGCTGCATTATCATCTTGAAGATGATGTCGCGGTCGCTCATATAATCTGCCGCAGCGCTTCCGGACAGCGCCGGCAGCGACACGTTAAGGTCGTTCTGCAGATATTTTGCCAGAGTGTGACTGTCTATAGTGCGCTCCGTCTCCATCACTGAGATGCGCTCTGCCACACTCTTGAGCTCACGCACGTTGCCCGGCCAGCCATAACCTTCCAGCCGCTCCACGGCGTCGGGGGTGAGCCGCACCGCCGGCATCATATACCTTGAAGCGAAATCCAGGGCGAACTTGCGGAAAAGCATATGGATATCGCCCTTGCGGTCGCGCAGGGCCGGCATCCGGATGGGCACCGTGTTAAGGCGGAAATAGAGATCTTCGCGGAAACGCCCCGACTCAATGGCGCGGCGCAGGTCGATGTTGGTGGCAGCCACCACCCGCACATTGGTCTTCTGCACCTTGGAAGAGCCGACCTTGATGAATTCACCCGACTGGAGCACGCGCAGCAGGCGGGCCTGGGTGGGCAGCGGCAGCTCGGCCACCTCGTCCAGGAACAGGGTGCCGCCGTCGGCCTCTTCGAAATAGCCCTTTCGGGTCTCTGTGGCGCCGGTAAAGGCCCCTTTCTCGTGACCGAACAGCTCGGAATCTATGGTCCCTTCGGGTATTGCGCCGCAGTTTATCGACAGGTATACATTATGTTTGCGGGGGCTGTTGAAATGGATAATCTGGGGTATGAACTCCTTGCCCACGCCGCTCTCGCCGGTGACCAGCACCGACAGGTCGGTCTTGGCCACCTGCAGAGCAATGCTTATGGCATTGTCCAGCGCGGCCGAATCTCCTATAATGCCGAATCTCTGTTTTATCGCCTCGTGATTCATAGCTGCGAATTTACAATTTTTTCTTCACTTGTTTTTTATAATTGCTATATTTGCCCCGAATAAGGCTATTGAAATTAACAATCAAATAAATCCAACAAAAAATGAAAAAAACATTAGTTTTTGTAATGGCCCTGATGGCACTTGTTTCCTGCAACAAGGTTGCCAAAATGGCTGAACTTGCCGACCTTGTAAAGGTTGAATGCAACCCCGAGGTTCTGGAAGTTATCGCTGACAACATCGACGCTGATGTCACTGTCACTTTCCCCGAGAAATATTTCCACAAAAAAGCCATCCTTGAGGTGACTCCCGTTATGAAGTTTGACGGCCAGGAAGTTGCCGGCGAGCCTTTCGTTTATCAGGGCGAAAAGGTTATGGACAACTTCAAGACTGTTGCCAACGGCGGTGCAAGCATCACCGAGCACGTACATTTCCCTTATGTAAAGGGTATGGAGAAATCCGAGCTCGTAGGCCGCGCAGTGGTTAAATATAAAAAGAAATCCTGGGCATTCCCCGAGGACATCAAGATTGCAGACGGTGCCAACACCACCTACAAGCTTGCCCGCAGCACCGGTGCTTACGCTCCTGCAGCTGACGCTTACCAGGAAATCGTTCCCGAAGAGGTTGAGGCTCAGATCCTCTATCTCATCAACAGCGCCAACGTACGTTCCAACCAGCTCTCCAGCGAGTCCATCAAGGAATACAAGACCGGCGTCAAGGACGTGATGAACGACAGCCGCCGCACCATCACCGGCACCGACATCATTGCCTATGCATCTCCCGATGGTCCCGAGAAGCGCAACAACGTCCTCTCCAACGAGCGTATGAAATCTGCCAAGAACGCTTTCAAGCAGGTTTCCAAGAAACTCAACACCGGTTCTGTAGAGACCCAGAGCATCGGTGAGGACTGGGAAGGCTTCCAGGAGCTGGTAAACAACTCCAACATCGAAGACAAGGACCTCATTCTCCGCGTCCTCTCTATGTACAGCGACCCCGACGTCCGCGAGCGTGAAATCAAGAATATGTCCAGCGTATACGGCACCCTTGCAAAGGACGTTCTCCCCGAGCTGCGCCGTGCACGTTTCGTGACCAACGTAGAGTTCCAGAACTACACTCCCGAAGAGCTGAAGCAGCTTGTAGAGGAGAACATCAACGTGCTGGACGAGGAGGCTCTGCTGCGCAGCGCTACCCTCACCGACAGCGATGACGCCAAACTGGACATCTACCGCCACGCCATCAACAAATATGACAGCGACCGCGCTAAACTCAACACCGCCTGCATCTATATGGATCAGGGCAAGGAAGAGAAGGCAGAGGCTATCCTCAAGAAAGTCACTGACAAAAACATCGAAGGCCTCAACAACCTCCGCGGCGTGCTTGCTCTCCGCGACGGCGACGTCAAGAAGGCTGCCGACTTCTTTGCAAAGGACGGCGACAATGCCAGCAAGGCAAACCTCGGTACCCTGGACATCCTTGAAGGCAACTACGCAGCTGCTGCCAAGAAACTTGCCGGCACCGGTGACGTTAACGAGCCTCTGGCTTACATCCTGAACGGTGACCTGACCAAGGCTGCCAGCCTGCTGAAGAACGATACTACCGAGCTTGGCGCTTACCTGCGCGCAGTGATTGCCGCACGCCAGGGCAAAGCCGCTGCAGCAAAGGCAGAACTTGCAAAAATCAAACAGTCTGCAGAACTCATCAAGAAGGCTGCTGACGATATCGAATTTGCGAAGATTAAATAAAGTTTAAAACTATAACCTGCAGAAAAGGTCAACTTTTTAAGTTGGCCTTTTTTGTTGGCTACAACGCTCCCTGCACACATTTTTTCATAGTTAAAAAAAATAAGATACCTTTGCCACTCCTATGTTGAGACACGTATTCACATACGAGCAGCCGTTCAGCCTTGAAGCTGGCGGTTCGCTGGACGGCCTCTCTATCTGTTACCACACATCTTGCGAGCAGAAAGGCGACCGCCCGGTGGTGTGGATATGCCACGCCCTCACCGCAAACTCCAACCCCGAGGAGTGGTGGGACACCCTGGTGGGCAAGGGGCTGCTGTTCGACACCGACAAGTATTACATAGTGTGCGCCAACATTATTGGCAGCTGCTATGGCACCACCGGCCCCACAACCTACCCCAAGGCGCCGCTGGGCAACTTTCCGCTGATTACCATCCGCGACCTGACCCACGCCCACGAACTCCTGTGCGAGCACCTGGGCATAGAGCAGATTGACTTTCTGGTGGGCGGCAGCAACGGCGGTTTCCAGAGCGTGGAGTGGGCAGCCGGCAACCCCGGCCGCATCAAAAACCTCTGCCTGATAGCCACCAGCGCCATTGTGAGCCCCTGGTGCACAGCCACCCTGGAGGCGCAGCGTATGGCCATCAAGGCCGACCCGACCTTTGACCAGAGCAAGGACGCGCGCGGAGGCCTCGCCGGACTGGCGGCGGCACGCAGTATGGCGCTGACCACCTACCGCAACTACGAGGGCTACTGCCGGACTCAGTCCGAATCCAACCCCGACTTTATGACTGCCCACCGCGCCGTGTCATATCAGCAGTATCAGGGGCAAAAACTCTGCGCCCGCTTTGACGCTTATTCCTATTATAATCTTACGCTGGGTGTCGACACCCACAACATCGGCCGCGGCCGCGGCGGGGTGGAAAAGGCGCTGGCGGGCATCACCGCCAAAACCCTTTGCATAGGCATTGACAGCGACATCCTGTTCCCTGTGAAAGAGAGCGCGCGTATGGCCGACGGCATCCCCGGGGCCGCTTTGGAGGTCATCTCATCTGACTTTGGCCACGACGGATTCCTTCTGGAACACGAACAGATCACAAATTGCATTAAGAAACATTTTGACATATTCTGAATCTATGAAAACGTTCAAGGTAGCAGTAGTAGGCGCCACCGGTCTGGTGGGCAGCAAGATGATTGAAGTTCTGGGCGAGGTCAACTTTCCCGTGAGCGAATTGGTTCCGTGCGCATCCGAGCGCTCGGTGGGCAAAAAAGTCTCTTTCGGCGGCAAAGAGTGGACGGTTGTTTCCCTGGCCGACGGCGTTGCAGCCAAACCCGACATCGCCATCTTCTCTGCCGGAGCGGGCGTGAGCAAAGAGTGGGCCCCCAAGTTTGCCGAAGCCGGCTGCCGCGTGGTGGACAACTCGTCCCAGTGGCGTATGGACCCCACCAAAAAGCTGGTGGTTCCCGAAATCAACGGAGGTGTGCTCACCAAAGACGATATGATTATCGCCAACCCCAACTGCTCCACCATACAGATGGTGCTGGCGCTGGCTCCGCTTCACGAGCGTTATAAAATCAAAAGAGTGGTTGTATCCACCTACCAGAGCGTTACCGGCAGCGGTATGAAGGGTATCCACCAGATGCTGCGCGAGCGCGGAGAGCAGGCTCAGGACCTTCCCAACGCATATCCTTACCAGATAGACCGCAACGTAATCCCCCACATTGACGTGTTCCTGGACAACGGCTACACCAAAGAGGAGATGAAGATGACCAACGAGACGGTCAAGATCTTTGGCGACGAGGGCATCAAGGTCACCGCCACCACCGTGCGTGTTCCCGTTACCGGAGGCCACAGCGAGGCGGTCAATGTCGAGTTCGAGAAAGACTACGACCTGGACGACGTCAAGGCCATTTTCCGCGACGGCAAGGCACCCGGATGCGTACTCAAAGACGACCCGTCTAAAAACGAGTATCCTATGCCGCTGTATGCATTTGGCCGCAACGAGGTGTTCGTGGGGCGTCTGCGCCGCGACTTTTCAGCCCCTAACTGTTTGAATATGTGGGTGGTTGCCGACAACCTCCGCATTGGTGCCGCCACCAACGCAGTGCACATTGCACAGTACCTCGCAGCACATATTTTATAAAAGTTTTCCTTTCGGAGTGTTTCATATTTGCCAAATTACTCTTAACTTTGTAGGAATTATGGCCTGAAGTGGCCTGTGACCGAAAAAATTAAGAGAAAAGCAATATGAAATTATCATCTCTGCGTGCACCGCTGATGATGCTTGCAATGCTTTTTGCATTTGCCGGCAGCTTCGCCGCAAAGGCGCAACAGCTTCAGGGGCGCACAGTCACTGTAACCGTTACTGACAATCAGGGTCCGGTGCCCGGCGCTAACGTACGCGTCGTGGACAAGACCATCGGCGGCTCTACAGATGCCGACGGTACCATCGTCCTCACCAGGGTCCCCGCAGGTTCAGTAGTGGAAGTTTCGTTTGTGGGTTATGTCACAAAGAAGGTTTCCATCGGAAACAAGGCTAAAATCAACGTGTACCTCGAAGAGGACAAGCAGAAGCTTGATGCGGCCGTTGCGGTGGCCTACGGACACCAGAAAAAGATTACGGTGACCGGCGCCATCGAGACCGTGACAAACGAGGAACTCATTGAGACACAGGTCCCCAACTTTGCCAACGCACTTGCAGGCCGTATGGCTGGTCTTACCACCATCCAGGAAAGCGGCCAGCCCGGTCGTGACGACGTTACCGTGTACCTCCGCGGCCAGGGTACCGCTTCCGACAACACCCCGCTGCTGCTCATCGACGGTGTGCCCAGTGACGGTCAGGCCGACAAGCTCGGTATGCTGGACGTGAACGAGGTGGCCAGCGTAACCATCCTCAAGGATGCCGCCTCCACCGCCATCTTCGGTACCCGCGGCGCCAACGGTGTCATCCTGATCACCACCCGCCGAGGCGACGCCGGCAAGACGGTGCTTGACGCACAGGTCACCACCAGCGTGCAGTCCCTGCACTTCCCCTGGACAAGGGTGAATTCCTGGGAGCACGCCGCACTGCGCAACCAGGCCCGCTACAACGACGGCCAGGGCCCCGACTTCACTGACTATCAGGTTGCCAAATTCCGCGAGCAGAGCGGCGACCCGTTCTTCCCCAACAGAAATATGTACAAGGAAGCCATCGCCAAGTTTGCCCCTATGGAGCGTGTCAACCTCAACATCTCCGGCGGTAGCAAGAAAACCAGATACTTCTCCAGCGCCAACATCATCTATCAGGATGGTAACACCAAGATCCTCCCCAGAAAGACGCTGGGCTACAACGCGCAGTTCAATATGATGCGCTACACTCTGCGTAACAACTTTGACTTCAACCTCAACGAGAGGCTGATGGTATCCCTCACCCTCTCTATCTATTATCAACGCACCAACCAGCCTGCCGGCGGTACAGGTGTGTTTGACACCGCAATGGAGACGCCTCCCACCAACCCCGGTCCTCTTACTATGGCCGGCTTCCTGGATTCGGAAGGCAACGAGGTTCCCGCCGGCGTGGTGGTGGCCCGTCAGAATTCCAACGCTACTTCTGCGTGGGCGATCGTGAACCGTTCCGGTTACTACAGAAACACCAGCTTCAGCCTCCTGTCCCAGGCAACTGTAACCTACGACTTCAGCAAGCTCATCAAGGGCTTGACGATGTCCGCCAATGTTGCCTACAACGACTTTATGGCTTCCGGACAAGGCGGTACGCTGCAGGGCTACGACGCCTATTCTTACTATCAGGCCAGGAACCCGGGCGAGAAATCTTACTACATCGCCACCGTGCGCAACGCCAACGAGACATTCAAGCTCAGCGAGCGCGGCGTTGCCGGTAACCAGATGCTCCAGCTGCACTTCCGCATGAACTACGACCAGCAGTTCGGCGACCACGCCATCGGAGCTATGGTCTTCGCCCAGAGCGAGACCAAGATGAGCAACGTGATGCACAAGCTCAACGCCGTGCGCACCTCGCTCCCCTATAAGTTTGCAGGTATTTCCGGCCGTGTGACCTGGAACTACAAAACCAAATATCTGGCAGAGTTCGACGCCGGTTACAACGGCTCCGAGCAGTTCCATCCCAAGAAACGTTTCGGTTTCTTCCCCGCATTCTCTGCAGGTTGGGTTGTGACCAACGAAGACTTTATGAAAAACGTCCGCTGGCTGGATGTGCTCAAGTTCCGCGCATCCATAGGTCTTGTGGGTAACGACAAGCTGGGCAGCGAACGCTTTATGTATTATACCACGGTAAGTAAAAATGCCGGCGGTGTTTCCGGCACCCTGGACAAGGGCGGCGGAGTCGCCATCGACTATCTGGGCAACCCCGACGTATCCTGGGAGACCGTGCTCAAGCAGAACTATGCGATAGACTTCGCCTTCCTCAAGAATTTCACCGGTAAGGTGGATGTCTTCTTCGAGAGGTGCAACAACCGTCTGTATCTCCCCGCTTCTATGCCGGTTGCCAGCGGTATTCCCGCCAGCAACATACCCAGGCAGAACCTTGGTAAAACAGAAAACCACGGTTTCGAGATCGAGGGCCACTGGCGCAAGGAATTCACCCGCAAGTTCAAGATGAGCGCCGGCGGACAGTTCTCTTATGCCCGCGCCAAGGTCATCTACTGCGACGAGGTGCTTCTGGACGAGAGCTACAAATACCGCAAACGCACCGAAGGCTTTATGCCCGGCCAGCTTTGGGGTCTTGCTATCGACTACGAAAACACATTGAACCACAACGGTTACATCAACACAGAGGAAGAGCTTGAAAGGGCCACCGAGATGTACGACATCGGAACTCCCCGTCTGGGTGACTTTATGTATGTCGACGCCAACGAAGACGGCCACATAGACGACCGCGACCTGGTGCCTATCAAGAAGAGCTCCGTGCCCACCATCACCTACGGTTTCAACATCGGCGTGCAGTACCGCCGCTTCAGCATCTCAGCACAGTTCAACGGTATGGCAGATGTGTCGGCCTATCGTATGGGCCTGGGTGTTTCGGAGCTTGGCAACGCCGGTACCTTCACCGACTACCACCTCCGCGCCTGGACCAAAGAGCGTTTTGCCAACGGCGAGAGAATCGAATATCCGGCACTCTCGACCCGCGCAAACACTTCTTTGAGGGCCAACGACTTCTTTATCAACAACCGTGCTTATATGCGACTCAAGAACGTGCAGCTCTCCTATTCCATTCCGCAGAACAAACTGTTCAGGACCCTGGGTATTACCAATGGTATGATAAGCCTGTACGGCAACAACGTGTTCATTATAGATGCCCAGAGAGTTAAGGCGGTGGATGCCGAGACCAGCGGCAGCTCTATCTCCTACCCTCTGACCAGGACTTACACCCTGCAGCTTGACATCAAATTCTAAACGGATTGCACTATGAAAAAGATATACATTCTCTCTTTGGTGACAATGGCGCTGCTATTTGGCGGCTGCCAGAAGATATCCGACTGGATGGAGAAGCAGGACACCGGCGACCTGCAGTTCGAAGACATCTGGCAAGATGTTAACTACGTCGAAGGATGGCTCAACAACAACCTGGGCGGATACCCCGGACTGGGCTGGGTATTTGGAGGAGAACCTCTCTGGAGCTTTACTGACGAAGGCTGGAGTTCTCTGGACGGCACAGGCGGATCGTCTTACAGGGTTTATTCCGGAAACTTCTCCTCCACCTCCGGCTGGCCCGGAGCCCGCAACCTCTACGGCCCTATGCTGGCGCGTATCCGCAACCTGAATATGTTCCTGCATTATATTGTGCTGCCCGAAACTCCTGTGCAGAACGAAGCCAGCCGCAGGCGTATGATTGCCGATGCCTATGTGGCCCGCGCATATTATATGTTTGAACTCTTCAAAGAGTACGGACCGCTCTATCTCTATAATGAAGACGGTGTCGATCCCGCAGACGGCAATCCTGAATATCTGCGCTATATCACCGAACTCACCGATAAATACACCGATCTCCGCAGGGTTCCCGCAGAAGACTATGTCCGCTGGATCATAGCCGACTGCGACCGCGGCCTTGCAATAGACGATCTTCCCTGGCGCGCCAATGCCGGCAACCAGGCCACCCGTATGACCAAGGCCCTTGCCTGGTGCATCAAGGCCACCTCTCTTATGTGGCTGGCCAGCCCCCTGTTCAACGACGGCAAGGACTATTGGGAAGAGGCCTATCAGATGAACAAGCGCACCCTGGAGCTGCTCCGCGAGCACGGGTTCCAGCTTTATACAACCTGCTCCAACACGCAGGTATACGGCACCGGTGATGCAAACGCATATCGCGAGTATTACTGCAACACCAACCTTTCCTGGGCTGCACCAAGCCCCACCGACCGTGAGACTATTTTCGCTTATGGCGGCGCTTCCGGCGGCCCTACTAACAATTATGTGGGTTCAAGGCACACCGACATCGCCCATGCAGGCACCTGCCCTACACAGGAGATGGTGGACGCCTATGAAACAAAAGACGGTGTTCCGGTGCTTGATCTGGCCAATCCTTATGCCGACCAGTATCATCTTCAGCCCAATTTCAACCCGGAGAACACGATGTACGACGAGCAACACCCGTACGACAACCGCGATCCCCGCTTTGACGAGTGCATTATGCACCACGGCTCTCCATATACCTGGGACAAGCAGTACATTTTGGACATCTCTGCCGGCGGCCTCAACTACAGAAGTACACTGCCTACAGATTTCTCCCAAACCAGAACCGGCTATTACTACTGCAAGACCGTTCCGCCGAATGTTTCGCTCAACTCACACCCCGGCGGCAGGGCTCCTGCGCAGTATAAGCTCTCCGAGATGATTCTGAACTTTGCAGAGTGCGCCCTTAACGCAGGCCACCTGCAGGACGCTATGGACGCCGTGAACGAAATCCGCGAAAGGGTCAATATGCCGCCGCTTCCCGCAGAGCTGGTGAACAACCCCGAAAAGCTCAGGCTGCGCGTTTATAATGAGCGACGCGTAGAGCTCGCCTTTGAAGAGGCCCGCTACAATGACCTCCGCCGCCGCAGCCGTCCCGAAGAGGAGATTCCCGGAATCAAGTATTTCTCTGCAATGGACGTTACTTATGCAGGCGACTGGTCTGCAGCTACCTATGTGAGGGTTCCCCTGAGAGAGGAGATCCGTCACGGCTTCGAGCCTCAGTGCAAGTTGTCTCCCCTGCCCAAGGGGGAGGTGTCTAACCTCAAGGTTATTACCGGGGTAGATTTCCAGAACTATGGTTGGGACTAGTCGTTTATTATTCGTAAAAAACCACATCTATGTGCATAAGAAATAAAATAACTCTTGTTCTTCTGCTTCTGGCCGCCTGGTTCACCACGGCGACAGCCCAGAACGAGTCGCTGATTATCAGTCTTAAGGGCAGGGTTCTGGACGAATTCGGCAACCCCATTTACAACGCGCTGCTGGTCAGCGAAAATGAGGCCAACCAGTACATCACCAACCCGGACGGCTCCTACGACTTCCAGATCAGGGACCACAGTAACTATGTCACCGTCACCTATCCCGGCTTCCACAACAAGGTGGTAACCATAGGCGAGATTCTGGACGGCAACGAGGATATCGTGCTCAAGAGCGATGCCCAGTTTGAAGACGAACAGGTAGATCTGGTTTTCCAGAAGATGCGCAAGAACCTGCTCACCGGCAGCGTCTCTTACGTCAAGAGTCGTGAGCTTCAGAAGACTCCGACCTACCGCCTGCAGGAATCCTATATGGGCCGCATCGTGGGTCTGGGCAGCCTGGAACGCGATGCCAATCCCTCTATGTTCGACGAGTCCATCTGGTGGAACATCCGAGGCGACCACTCTCCAAGCAGCGGCAGCACTCCGGTGCTTATGGTGGACGGTATCCGCTATGAAGGCTACGACGGCCACATCTTCACATACTTCAATCCCCGCGAGGTGGAGTCTGTCACTGTTATACGTGACGCCGCCACCAATGCCCTTTACGGCATTCTGGGCGGTGACGGTATCATAAGCATCACCACCCGCCGCGGTCAGCAGGGCGAGCCGCGTATCACAGTTGCTTACGACCACGGCTGGAGGACTATGGACACCAAGAGGTATTATCCTCACACCGCATACGAGCACGCCTTGCTGCGCAACGAGTCCTGCATCAACGACGGCCTTAGCCCCGTGTTCAACGCACAGGCGCTGGAATACTACAAAGACGGCACCTGGCCCAGCCACGACTACTACAACGAGTATCTGAAGCGCTATCAGACAGAGGACAAGCTCTATCTCTCCATCGGCGGCGGTAGCGAATACGTGCAGTATATGTGCAACTTCCAGTGGATGCACACCGGCCCGCTCTTCAACCAGCCGGAATACAAGATGACCTACAAGATGAACCCCGGCAGCGCAGACTACTTCCACGTGGCCTCCAACCTGGACTCCAAGCTGAATTACTTCATATCCGCAACGTTTACCCTGCGCGGCGACTTCAAGATAGAGAACGGCCTTGGCAGTTGCAACCACGACCGTATGAGGGTGCGCTACGAGGATATGATCAAACACGTTATGGTGGCAGCGCCCACAATCACCAGTCTCTATGCTCCCGAAGGTGCGACGGTAGAGGGCAAGGATATTTCTTATATGCCTCTCTTCAGTGAGAACAGTGAAATGGGTGGACAGATCTGGGGCCTCGGCTACAAAGTGAATCCCTACGCAGAGTTGACACACGGCGGCAAGACCACCAAATACGCCACTTTCGTCCATATGGACGCCAAGGTCAACCTGGATCTTGATATGGTTACTCCCGGTCTTGGCGGACAGCTCGGCTTCTCTTTCAAGGGCGGCGGAGACAAGGATATCGACTGGACCATCAGCTACACGGCATACCGCGCCAACGACCCCGGCAACTCCGGCTTCAAGCAGTACGGTCCCGAGTGGGATACCAACGGTTACTCCAAATACTATTCGTTCTGCTACAGTTATGAATACTTTGGCAAGGTTACCTACCAGCGCCAGTTCGGCGACCATTACGTTCAGGCCGTGGCAATGGGTAACCACCGTGAGCTCACCACCCGCGACATCGGTGGCGGCAGCTACCAGACCATCCCCTACCGCAGCGAGGTATTCGGCATCAACGCCCTCTATTCCTATAAGGACAAATACATCATCAACGGTACGCTGGGCTATTCCGGAAGTGACGAGTTCCCTATGAACCACAGGTTCTTCTTTACCCCCGGCGTCGGTTTGGGCTGGGTCGTTACCAAAGAGAATTTCCTGAGGGACAACGGCATCCTCACTTACCTGAAGTTGCGCGGCAGCTACGGCCGTGCGGCCCGCGAAAGGGTATCAACCTGGCGTTTTGCCTACAAGGATGACGTTACCTCCAGCACCTGGGACCAGGGCCGTATGGGTAACCCCACCCTCTCTCCCGAATATGTCAAAGGTATGGACGCCGGTCTTGACCTGACCTTGTTCAACTGCCTGAGTTTCAGCGGCAGCATCTTCAAGGAGAAGATGGACAACGCCTACATTGACGCCACCACCTATGTACCTACCTTCCAGGGTATTTCGCTGGGCAACTACCCCGGTTCCAACACCGGAAGGTTCGAAAATCACGGTTATGAGCTGAGCGTGGACTTCCGCAAGCAGATCACCAAGAACTTCACACTGTGGGCGGGTGCCTCCACCTGGTATAACAACAATACCGTAATAGCCGTTGGCGAGCGTCCCAAGAACACCGAATACGGCACCACCGACGCTTATTCCCAGAAGTACTATACAGAGGGCTTCCCCAAAGGGACCTTCTCTGGCTTCGAGATTGACTACGAGGGCTCCACAACCGGCAACGGTCTGTTCAACTCGCAGGAAGAGATTGACGCCTGCGGCGTGGACTACAGCCAGCTCGGCACCGTCCGCCCCGGCGACTTCCGCTACATAGACCGCACCGGCGACGGTATCATCAACTACAAGGACGCCGTCAACTACAAGTACTCCACCACTCCCCGGCAGTTCTTCAATGCACATCTGGGCTTCCAGCTCGGAAGGTTTGAGGTCAGCGCCCTGCTCTATGGCGTGAGCAAGTACTACAGGCCCATCGGCGACGCCTTCTTCCTGGGTTATCTGAACGACGGTTTCTACTGCGACCTGCACGACAACCGCTGGACTGCAGAGCGCTATGCAAACGGCGAAACCATCACCGGCCCGGCGCTTTCAATGACCACCACGGTGAGCAACGTGACCAATATGTACAATGTTGTGGACGGAACGTTCCTCAAGCTGAAGAACGTAGAAATCGCCTACACTCTTCCCGAGAAGATCTCCAGGAAGGTATATGCACAGGACATCCGCATAGCCCTTCAGGGCCAGAACCTGCACACCTGGGACAAGATGCCCACCAAACTCATAGACCCCGAAACGGGTTATCTGGGATTATGGCAGCCTATGCGCGTATATAATATCGCTCTCAACGTAACATTCTAAAGGGAAATATTATGAAAAAGATATACAACCTGTTTATACTTGCCTTTGCGGCACTCGTAATATCACCCTCCTGCAGCCAGTTGCTGGAACCCGAGCCCTACGGACTGGTAGACCTGGACCTGGTGTGGACCAAATATAACTACACCTCCGACCTGGTGTCCACCATAGGCAAGGGTGCCAACTACGAAAGCGGCTTCCCCTATGCTGCCTACAGCGACGAAGCCCAGGCTGTTGTGGACCGCACACCCGGCGGCTATTACAGTTGGTACAATGTCGATTTCAACGCAGCAACCTACATCTTCAGCGGCAACTGGGGCGGTATTTACAACAACCTGCGCACTATCGCGTTCTTCCTTACAAACGAGAACAAGATAAGCTTCACCAACGTCACCGACCTGGAGAGGGAATTCTGGGACGTCAAGGCCCATTTCTACCGTGCCTGGCACTACTTTACCCTTATGAAGCGCTACGGCAAGGGCATAATCTTCACAGAGGTGTATGACATCAACGAGAAATTCTCTGGCGTGAAGCTCAACAATGTAGAGCAGATAGCCGACTTCATCATCCAGGAGCTTGACCTTTGCCTGGCTGCAACTGAAGACGAATCTTCTCCCTACACTTTCAGATGGACCACTCCGAGCTTCGGTGCCATCAACCGTGGTTTTGCGTGGGTGCTGAAGGCCCGCACCGCTATGTATGCCGCAAGCCCGCTCTATTATGAAGAGGGCAGCAAATACACCTGGGAATACGCCTATCAGATCAACAAGCAGGCAGTTGAGGCTCTGCACGCCCACGGTTACAAGCTGTTTGACCGCGCTCCCGAAGATAATTACGCATATGGCGTATACGACTATTACCATCTATTTGACAATGATGCCTCCCGCAGTATAGACAAAGAGACCATTCTTGGTAACGGCGGACGCCTGTCCATGTGGTCCAACTACGGCCTGCCCACCACCAGGGGTCAGGCATCCTGCGGCATCTGCCCTACCCAGGAACTTGTTGACTGCTACGAGACCATAGACGGCGAGCCTGTCCTGGATCTTGAGAGACCTTATCTTGATGCCGCTCACCTGCAGCCCAATTACAACAAGAACAACCACCTGTACGATCCGCAGAACCCTTATGCCAACCGCGACCCCCGTTTCTACGGTACAATTTACTACAACGGCGCACCCCGCTATTGGAGCAACCCCGATTCCCTCAGGGTTTGGACCTATGTCGGCGGCAACTGCGGTATCTCAGACGAGCCTACTTCTGTGTTCTACACACGTACCGGCTACTATGTGAGAAAGTACAACCGCGATAAATCCAGCGAGCGCGAGGGCAACCAGGACGGCCGCGCACACAATGCACGTCTGGCAGAAATGTACTTGAACCTTGCCGAATGTGCCTGCGAAGCGGGTCATCTTGAAGAGGCCAGCGACTACACCAGCCTCGTGCGCGAGCGCGTGGGTATGCCCGCCCTTCCCAGCGGCCTTACCCAGGATCAGCTTAGGCTGCGTATCCGCAACGAACGCCGCGTGGAGTTTGCCTTTGAAGGCACCTTCCGCTTCGACGACGTCCGCCGCTGGAAAATCATAGACCAGACAGAAGAGCACGTGACCGGTATGCGCATCATCAAAGACGACGCCACCAACACGTTCTCCTACAATCGTTTCAGCTTTGGCACCCGCACTAACAAGGGCGATGACAAATATCTCCTCTGCCCTCTTCCCGAAGACGAAGTGGAGAAGATGAAGATGAACACTAGCCCCACCGACGACCCCGAAGACGGTGACGACTGGCAGAATCCCGGCTGGTAACAGATTTTCTTGAAACATAAAACAAGCGCTGCAGACCATTCTGTGGCGCTTTTTTATTTTACCGCAAAAAATATTCTAAAAATTTTGGTACTTTGTGATACAAGGTATTAAAACATTTATATATCTTTGCATCAGAAAATAATTTACAAACCATAATAGCGATGAAAAAAACTATTTCGGCTGCAATCGGCAGCACCAACTTTGTGATAGACGAGGATGCTTATTCCCGTCTGGAATCCTACCTGGCTGCTTTCAGGGCTCACCTGACCCCCGGCCCGGACAACGGCGAGGTCATGAACGACCTTGAAAACCGCATCGCCGAGCTTCTGAGCGCCTCTGCCGCAGGCGAAGGCCGCGCCGTAAGCGTAGAAATGATAGAGGATGTCATCGGTCGCATAGGAATGCCCGACGGCTCCCAGTTTGTCGGCGGCAGCCAGCCTTCCGGCAGCAACCCCGGCGAGCCGGTCGTACACAAATTCTACCGCGATATGGACCACCGCTCCATCGGCGGCGTGTGCAGCGGCATCGCTGCCTACTTCAATCTGGACATCACGCTTGTGCGGGTGCTTTTCGTGGCACTGTTCCTTTGCGCAAGCTGCGGCTTCTGGATTTATGTTGTGCTCTGGATCATTGCCCCCAAGGCAATCACCCCCACCCAGAAGTGCGAGCTTCGCGGCTGGGAGCCGACTTACGAGAATCTCTCCAAATTCACCACCAGCAAATAATTGCCAATTATGGAAAATATTTCTGAAAACGTGCGCTCTCAGATGCGCAAAGGGGTGCTTGAATACTGCATCCTGAGCCTGTTGGCAAAGGAGGACGCCTATGCCACCAGCATCATCTCCCGCCTCAAGGAGGTCAATATGATAGTTGTGGAGGGAACCCTTTATCCGCTGCTCATCCGGCAGAAAAACCAGGGACTGCTGGCCTACCGCTGGGAAGAGTCGCCGCAGGGTCCGCCGCGCAAGTACTACTCCATCACCGACAAGGGCCGCGAGCAGCTGGCACAGATGGACGAGGCCTGGAACGACATTATCGCAACCATAGAGAAAATCAAAAACTAGCGCTATGAAAAAGACACAGCAAGTCAATATCGGAGGCTATGCATTCAGTATTGACGACGAATCATACAAGATTATTGACCAGTACCTGGAGAGCCTCAAACGCTACTACAGCGCCAATTCCGAGGGGAAAGAGATTGTAGAGGATATCGAGGAGAGGCTGGGAGAGCTGCTTGCAGAGCGCTGCGGCACCGACGGCGTGATTGGCGCGGCCGATGCCAACTATGCCATCGGCATCCTGGGCACACCATACGCCATCGAAGGCGAAGGCGCCGGCACACAGAGCACCAGGCGCGCCGCTACCCGCAAGCGGCTGTACCGCAACCCCGAAGGGAGAATTATAGGCGGCGTGTGCAGCGGCCTGGCAACCTACCTCAACTGGGATGTCTCCCTTATCAGGCTGATTGTGGTGCTGCTGGCCATAGGCCTTCTGGTATGGGGCGAAGCTATTTTCCTGATACCCCTGCTGTACGTTGTATGCTGGATTGCAATGCCAAATGCCGACACGGTGCAGAAGCAATGCGAACTGCGCGGAGATGAGATTTCCGCCGCCGGCATCGGGCAGCAATACGCATATGCCCGCCCTGCCGACCAGGCACCCGCAGGCCGCACTGCCGGCCGCATCCTGGGATGCATTCTGGGCATCTTCCTGTTTATGACCGGTCTCAGCTGCCTGGCAGGCGGGGCATTTATGTTCTCGGTGCCATCGCTGGCAGGCCTAATCCCGGAAGTGGCAGAAGAGTGGGCAGAGGTTGCCTCCGAAATCGGCATAGAAAACCTCAAGTCGCTGGGTATTTCCACTTTGATTGTTGCGGCAGTGGCATACGCCATCCCCTGCATCCTGGCCATTTATTACGGCATCCTGCTCACCTTCAACCTGAAGAGCCCCAAATGGCGTCCCGGCATGATTCTGCTCATACTCTGGGCCATCGCCGTCGTCGCCCTGTGCGTGCTGGTGGGCATCGACATCATTAAACTTATCCCCAGCTGGAGCTGATTATGAAACGATCTTTTTTTGATAAACTATTATTGGTGATTGCCTGGGGCGGACTCGTCGTAGGTATTCTGGTAAGCGTCGCTTACAGCCATTCCATTTGGGCGTCGGGACGCGAGATGTGCTTTCCCCAGGCCGCTTTTTACCTGGCAGCCGGCGTCGGCGCCTCGGTCCTTGGCTGGGCCGTCCTAAAGGAGATTGTATCCATCTCCGACAGGCTCAGACGGCTGGAGAACGGCAACAATCATTAAGCGCACTTTCACAGGTTGCAGTAGTGAACATCTGCCGGTTACCTGTGCGCAATCCCTGCGACCTCTGCGGCAATTTCGCCGCGGAGGTCGCGCTCATATACCGCCAACGCCCGCCAGAACACGCACTCCGCAACCTGCGAAAATCGAGTAAGCTATTTTGCTCCTTTTTCTTGCAAACTCTGCACAGTTTGTTGTACCTTCGCATATGAGCAGCCACTAACGGCGGCGAGAGATTAAGATGATGTTGGACAAAAAACTGCTCGAGGAGCTCACTTCAGATCTCGGGCTCAAAAATCCCTTCGTAAAAGGCAAAGACAATCCTGTGAGGCGATGCTGGCATTTCAGCACCGACGGAAATGCCGTGGACATCATTTTCTATGACGAAACAGACTTCATAAACGGAATGAACCGTATTTATGTCACCCTTCAGAAGTACCGCGTTGTCATTCTGGCGTTCTCACTTATGGACAATCACCTGCATCTTGTCCTTTACGGGGACTTTGACGAGTGCAACCGCTTTATGCACGACTATGTCCGGCGGACATCCCACGACATATCTGTCAGACACGGCTTGCAGCATAAGTTAGAGAATGTGCCCATAAATCATCAGGTCGTGGACACCGACTTTTATCTTAAAACTGTCATCTGCTATACGATAAAGAACGCCCCGGTGGCTGGTATCAGATATAACGCCTGGAGCTACCCCTGGTCCAGCGGACCGCTATACTTCAACAGGCCCGGCTACTGGTGCTCGCCTGGCTGGCTCACAGCTACGGGCGGCACAATCACGACAGATAGTCTCGGGCTCAGAGCAAGGCTTGCGGCGCTTAAGACCAAAGAAACGCCAGCTTTTTCGGCTCGTATGATCGGCCCGGTTGTTTTCCCAGGGGACTACGTGGCGTATGAGCTTGTAGAACAACTTTTCAAGACCCACAAGAGCTTCAACTTTTTCCTATGTCTGTCCAAAGAAGAAGATGTAGAGGCCCGTGGCGGTAGCATATCGCATCTATCCATTCCGATACAGGAGATGCGCCAGCACAAAACCGAAATATGTCAAGAGCTGTTTGGCGTTAGCAGCGTCAAATTCTTGTCCACGAAACAGCGCCTGATGCTTGCCCGCACAATGCGAGCCCGCTACAACAGTTCCCTTAAACAGATTATCAGGCTATCCGGCCTTGTGTACGAAGAAGTACGGGACATATTGAAATAATTTCCGTAAAGAGGCATCCTCTCTCCCTCAACACAAGCGGCCGCTACACACAAAGGACCTATCCCTTGTCTCTGTTTAGCCGCCAATGCCGCAACCCAACTTTCACAGGTTGCAGTAGTGAACATCTGCCGGCTACCTGTGCGCAATCCCTGCGACCTCTGCGGCAATTTCGCCGCGGAGGTTGCGCCCATCTACCGCCAACGCCCGCCAGAACGCGCACTCCGCAACCTCCGGATGTCTGGTTGGTGATCCCGGAACGCCTAGCGCAAAAACAGTTCGCAAAGGGAACAGGCGCGAAGAGCCGCCTGGCCCGTAGCGAAGCTGTTTTGAAGCAAAGCGACGGATGGCGGGTGGGTGATTACAGTTTGAGCACGGCCATAAAGGCGCTCTGGGGCACCTCGACGTTGCCGACCTGGCGCATACGCTTTTTGCCCTGCTTCTGTTTTTCAAGAAGTTTGCGCTTACGGGTGATGTCGCCGCCATAACACTTGGCGGTGACATCTTTTCTTACCTGCTTCACCGTTTCGCGGGCAATGATTTTGGCGCCGATGGCGGCCTGGATGGCGATGTCGAACTGCTGGCGCGGAATCAGGTCCTTGAGCTTCTCGCAGATGCGGCGGCCGAACTCGTAGGCGTGGTCGCGGTGGATCAGGCTGGAGAGGGCGTCGACCTGCTCGCCATTCAAAAGAATATCCAGCTTGACCAGATCGGCCTGTTTGTAGCCAATCACGTGATAGTCAAACGATGCGTAGCCCTTGGAGATGGACTTTAGGCGGTCATAGAAGTCGAACACTATCTCCGCCAGCGGCATATCGTAGTTGAGCTCCACGCGGTCGGCAGTGATGAAATGCTGGCTCACCAGCGTGCCGCGCTTGTCCAGGCAGAGCTTCATTATGGGCCCGAAAAAGTCGCTGCGGGAGATAATCTGCGCGCGGATGTAGGGCTCGTCTATATGGTCTATTACGTTGATTACCGGCAGGCCCGAAGGGTTGTGGACCTGCACCACCTCGTGCTGCGTGGTGTAGACATTATACGACACGTTGGGCACGGTGGTGATTACGTCCATATCGAACTCGCGGAACAGGCGCTCCTGCACGATTTCCATATGCAGCAGGCCCAAAAAGCCGCAGCGGAAGCCGAACCCCAGCGCCAGCGAGCTCTCGGGCTCGAACACCAGCGAGGCGTCGTTGAGCTGCAGCTTCTCCAGAGAAGCGCGCAGCTGCTCATATTCGTCGGCCTCCACGGGATAAACACCCGCGAAAAGCATCGGCTTGACCTCTTCGAAACCGGCAATGGCGCTCTCGCACGGCCGCTCTATATGGGTGATGGTGTCACCCACCTTCACCTCCACGGCGTTTTTGATGCCGGAGATGATATATCCCACGCTGCCACACTCGATTTTCTTGCGCGGCACAAGCTTCATCTTCAAAACACCCACCTCGTCGGCCACATACTCGCTGCCGGTGTTGACAAATTTGACTTTATCGCCGGTGGAGATGCTGCCGTTGAGCACCTTGAAATATGCAATAATGCCCCTGAAGGGGTTGAACACACTGTCAAAAATCAACGCCTGCAGCGGTGCGTCGGGGTCGCCCTTGGGCGCAGGAATGCGGTCTACAATAGCGTCCAGCACAGCCTTGACTCCCTCGCCAGTCTTGGCGCTCACCGGCAGCACATCGTCGGGATCGCAGCCCAGCAGGTCCACAATCTGGTCGCGCACCACCTCCGGCTGCGCGGCATCCATATCAATCTTGTTGATGACGGGGATTATCTCCAGGGTGTGGTCAATGGCCAGATACAGGTTGGAAATGGTCTGTGCCTGGATGCCCTGGGTGGCGTCCACCACCAGCAGCGCCCCTTCGCAGGAGGCGATGGCGCGAGACACCTCGTAAGAGAAATCGACGTGGCCGGGGGTGTCAATCAGGTTCAGGGTATATTTCTCGCCGCCCTTCTCATAGTCCATCTGGATGGCGTGGCTCTTGATGGTGATGCCCTTCTCCTTCTCCAGATCCATAGAGTCCAGCACCTGATTTTCCATTTCGCGCTGGTCCAGGGTCTTGGTCTGTTCCAGCATACGGTCGGCCAAGGTGCTTTTACCGTGGTCGATATGGGCAATGATGCAGAAATCTCGGATATTTTTCATCTTAAACGGACGTCAATCGATGCAAATATACACCATTTTTCGTTATTTTTGTGTGATGTATCCGCCCCGGCGCGGCCGGCGGAGAAAAACCAACCGACAAATAAGCAAAACCAATCCTATATGAACAGACTCGCAACAATGAATCTCGCGGCGGACAACATCCGTATCCTGGCCGCATCTATGGTAGAAAAAGCTAATTCGGGCCACCCCGGCGGAGCTATGGGCGGCGCCGATTTTATCAACGTCCTCTTCACCGAGTTCCTGGTCTATGACCCCGAGAACCCCCGCTGGGAGAGCCGTGACCGCTTTTTCCTGGATCCCGGACATATGTCCCCGATGCTCTATTCCACCCTTGCACTCACCGGAAAATTCACCCTCAAGGAACTGGCCAATTTCCGCCAGTGGGGCAGCCCGACTCCCGGTCACCCCGAGGTTTGTGTAGAGCGCGGCATCGAGAATACCTCCGGCCCCCTGGGCCAGGGCCACACCTTTGCAGTGGGTGCCGCCATCGCCGCCAAGTTCCTGGCAGCACGCCTGGGCAATGAGGTTATGAACCAGACCATCTACGCCTACATCTCCGACGGCGGTATCCAGGAAGAGATTTCGCAGGGTGCAGGCCGTCTGGCCGGCCACCTGAAACTGGATAATCTGATTATGTTCTACGACAGCAACGACATCCAGCTCTCTACCGAGGTCAAGGCCGTGGACAGCGAGGATGTTGCCAAGAAATATCAGGCCTGGGGTTGGAAAGTCTTCGAAATCAACGGCAACGACGTGCAGCAGATACGCCGCGCCCTGAAGAAGGCTCAGGCCGTGAAGGACGCCCCCACCCTCATCATAGGCCACACCGTGATGGGCAAGGGCGCACGCAAGGCCGACGGCAGCAGCTACGAGAATTGCTGCGCAACCCACGGCGCACCCCTGGGCGGCGACGCATACATCAATACCATCAAGAATCTGGGCGGCGACCCGGAGAATCCGTTCAAGGTATTCCCCAACGTCCGCAGGCTCTACAACCGCCGCAAGAAAGAGCTCAAGGCCATCGTGGCAGAGCGCAAGGCTATAAAGGAAAAATGGGCAAAGGCCAACCCCGACAAGGCTGCCAAACTGGAGAAATGGTTCAGCGGCGCGGCTCCCGAGGTCAACTGGGCCGCAATCCAGCAGAAAGCCGGCGCAGCTACCCGCGCAGCCAGCAGCACCGTGCTGGGCGCCCTTGCAGAGCAGGTAGAGAATATGGTGGTATCTTCTGCCGACCTCTCTAACAGCGACAAGACCGACGGCTTCCTGAAGAAGACCCACGCCTTTACCGCCGGTGACTTCTCCGGCGCCTTCCTGCAGGCCGGCGTTGCCGAGCTCACAATGGCTTGCTGCTGCATAGGTATGGCACTGCACGGCGGCGTGATTCCCGCCTGCGGCACCTTCTTCGTGTTCAGCGACTATATGAAACCCGCCCTGCGTATGGCGGCTCTGATGGAGACTCCCGTGAAGTTCATCTGGACCCACGACGCATTCCGCGTGGGCGAAGACGGCCCTACCCACGAGCCCGTGGAGCAGGAGGCACAGGTGCGCCTTATGGAGAAACTCAAGAACCACCACGGCAAGAACTCCGCCCTGGTTCTGCGCCCCGCAGACGTAGAGGAGACCACCGTGGCCTGGAGGCTCGCTATGGAAAACACCGAGACCCCTACCTGCCTGATCCTCTCCCGCCAGAACATCGCCAACCTGCCCGAAGGCAACGACTACAGCCAGGTGGCCAAAGGCGCCTATGTGGTGGCTGGCAGCGACCAGCGTTACGATGTAGTTATGGTAGCCTCCGGCAGTGAGGTTTCCACCCTGGTTGCAGGCGCCGAACTGCTGCGCAAAGACGGCGTGAAGGTTCGCATCGTTTCGGCTCCTTCCGAGGGCCTGTTCCGCAGCCAGACCAAGGCATACCAGCAGAGCGTGATCCCCGCTGGCAAGAAGGTATTCGGCCTCACCGCCGGCCTGCCCGTGAACCTCGAGGGCCTGGTAGGCGCCAATGGCAAGGTATTTGGACTTGAGAGCTTTGGCTTCTCCGCTCCCTACAAGGTGCTTGACGAAAAGCTCGGCTTCACCGCAGACAACGTTTACAAGCAAGTAAAAGAGATGCTTAAATAGCACGTGACCGACGACGGCCAAATAATCCGGCTTTATAAGGCCGGCCAGAGAGAAGAGGCGTTCAACCAAATAGTGAAAAACTACGGTGAACGCCTCTACTGGCATATACGCCGCATCGTAGGCAGCCACGAAGACGCCGACGACCTGTTGCAGAACACCTTTGTCAAGGCCTGGCAGGCGCTGGAAAGGTTCCGCGGCGAGAGCGGCCTCTACACCTGGCTCTACCGCATCGCCACCAACGAAACTCTTTCTTTCCTGAGCAGCAAGAGGGTCACGAGCGACGTTTCGCTGTCGGAAGATCCGGCCCGCACGGCATCACTTGCAGCCACCGAGCGCGGATTTGACGGCGACAAGCTGCAGCGCCTCCTGCAGCAGGCCATCGCCCTCTTGCCGCCAAAGCAGCGGGTGGTGTTTTGTGAAAGATACTACAACGAAACCCCCTACGAAGACATTTCCAAGGCGATGGGCACCAGTGTCGGGGCCCTAAAGGCCTCATATCACCACGCCTACGGCAAGGTGCTGGAATATGTAAAGTCAAGAATCGACATCGATTATTAAACCTTTCATATCCTATTGCGTCTAAAAGATTGAATATGGTTGAAAAAGACGACATACTGCAGCGCGAAGAGCTTAAAAAGGCTCCGCTTTCGGTTCCGGAGGGATATTTTGACTCCCTGCCGGAAAAGGTTATGCAGCGCATCGCCGCCGGCGACAAGCAGCCCGCCCGCCGCGTTCCGCTGAGGAAATGGTGGTTGGCCGCCGCTGCAGCCTGTGCCGTCGCCGTCCTGGCGCTGGCCGTACGACTCTCCTTCTCTCCTGTTGCAGAAACCACCGCTTATGAAGATGACTCCGAGTATATTGAACTGATGGACGTCAGCTCCAGGACTCTGGCGGAATACGAGCAGGAAGATGATCAGGACGCTATTTCTCAAGACGCAATAATTGAATACCTCGCCTACAACGGCCTTGGCAGCGCATACCTGTATGAGCAGCTGGCCGAGGCGGAATAAACACCAATAATATGAAAAGACTTTTGACAATTTGCCTTCTGGCAGCCATCAGCCTGGGGACATTTGCCCAGGATAAAGAGTGCAAGCAAGAAAAGATGCACGAAAAATTCCAGGCCGACAAAGTGGCCTTCCTCTCCCAGAAAATGGACCTCTCGGTGAAAGAGGCCGAGGCTTTCTGGCCCATCTACAACGAATACAGCAAGGCTTCCGAAGAGGTCCACAAGGACATTATGGATGCTGTGGGCATAATTCACAAGGCCGAAGAACTCTCCGACGCAGAAGCATCAGCCGCTATAGACGCCCTGCTGGCCGCACAGAAAAAAGAGAACGACCTCCAGTCGCAGTACACCGAAAGGTTCAAAAAGGTGCTGCCCGTAAAGAAAGTGGCCGCGTTTTTTGCCGCCGAAGATGCCTTCCGCAAGCATCTTTTCCGTCAATTCAAGGACAAGGAGCGCCCCGGCAAGCCGGGCGACAAACGTCCCTTTGACGGCCGCAAGAAGCCAGCCCAAAAAGAGCCAGCAGATAAAACCCAGAAGTAAGTTGCTTGTAACGCTCGCCTCCAATGGTGAGCGTTTCTGTTTCCTATTCTGCTACTGGCGTCCTTGTCCGGCCTGCTTGCCATATTCTCCACAAAGCCCTGCAATTAAAGATAAAACCCGGCAGGATACCTTGTCTATACTCATTATTTGTATAACTTTGCACTATTGAGAGACACCGATGTCTGCGAAAGAGTGTATACAAGGCTTTTCGGACTACATCTTTTGGGATGTGGACAGGGACTCTATCGACCTTTCTGCCAATGCCCCTTATGTGGTTCAGCGGGTGCTCGAGTATGGCCAGTATAATGACTGGAAATTGCTGCTCAACTATTATGGTCTGCAACATATCGTCGAGATATCCAAGCATCTGCGTTCTTTGGAGCCCAAAGCGCTTTCTTTTATCAGTACAGTTTCTGATACGCCTATAAATCTGTTCCGATGCTTCAATACAAGACAATCAACCCCGGAACACTGCAGCTTCTAAAACAATTGCAGTCAGAGCCTCTCCTTAAGGGTTCCCGTCTTGTGGGCGGAACCGCCCTTGCTCTGCAACTGGGACATAGAAATTCTGTGGATTTGGATTTATTCGGATCTATTCCTTTCTCTGGAGAGGATCTGAGGGAAGCCATATCCAAAGAGCATACCCTCACAATAATAAAGGAATCACAGAATATCAAGATCTATCTTATTGACGGGGTTAAGGTGGACATTGTTAATTATGGTTATTCATGGATAGACGAGCCCCTGTGCGAGGATAATCTATGTATTGCTGGCATTAAAGACATTGCAGCAATGAAAGTCACTGCTATTATCGGGCGGGGGACAAAGAAGGACTTCATTGATATGTACTTCTTGCTGCAAATCTTCTCCCTTAAAGAGATTCTCGATATATATCTGCAAAAATATCCCGACGGCTCTTTGTTCCTTGCTCTTAAAAGCCTCTCCTTCTTTGATGATGCAGAGCCGGACCCAATGCCAGTTATGTACAAAGCTGTTTCTTGGGATGAAATCAAACAGGGTGTACGTCAGGCGATATTTAACTATTGTTAAAAACTTGACCCTACAGATAAAACCCGGAAGTAAGCTCCAGATAACGCTCGTCGCCGACCACGAGCGTTTCTGTTTCCAGACGGGAAGGGGCGGCGGGAGAGAATTCCAGCATCAGGCGCTTGGGCAGGGCGCCTTTCTTTGTCTTGACAAAGCACTGGCGGGTGAGAAACCACCCGAAGAGGGTCGCCTCCAGAATCATCTTTTTGCCCTGGTCAAAGGGAAGGATCAGTGACAGGCGGCCGCGCTCGGAAAGAAGTTTAGCGGCGGCAAAGAGCAGATCGCGGCGACTGAGTGTATCGGTGCTTCGGGCGGCGTCGCGCTCGACGCTGCTGGAAGAGGGACTGCCGTCATAATAGGGCGGATTACAGAAGATAACATCATAGCTTGCCGGAGCCGCCTCATCGGCAAAATCCTGCAGGGAAACCTGTCGGACAGAAAGATGTTCAGCCCAAGGAGAAGCGGCAAAATTGTCGGCACAGTCAGCCATGGCGCCAGGCTCGATGTCGATAGCGTCGATGCGGAAATCAGAAACGCCCGCCTCGGCCAGACGCTGCGCCGCCATAAGCGCCAGTATCCCGCTGCCGCTGCCGGCATCCAGCAGTCGCTCCGCACCTGAAACATCCATCCAGGAGCCAAAAAGGACCGAATCCGCGCCAATTTTCATTGCGCAGCGGTCATCCTTCAGCGAGAACTTTTTTAGGCGGAAAACGGCCATTAAATGAACTGTCCGTCGCGCATCTCAAGGGTGCGGTCGCTCATTGCGGCCAGGTCCTTGTCGTGGGTGACGATGACTATGGTGATGCCGTATTTGTCGCGCAGAGTGAAGAACATATTATGCAACTCTGCGCGGGTTTTGCTGTCCAGGTTGCCGCTGGGTTCGTCGGCAAACAGTATGGACGGCGAATTGATTAGGGCGCGGGCCACCGCCACCCTCTGCTGCTCGCCTCCGGAGAGCTCCGAGGGCTTATGGGTCTTGCGCTCAGCAATTCCCAGATCTTCGAAAAGACCGTTTGCCCGCTCTTTGACCGCCTTGGTGAGGTTGTCGCCTATCATTGCCGGCAGCAGCACGTTTTCCATAGCGGTAAACTCGGGCAGCAGGTGATGGAACTGGAACACAAAGCCTATCTTACGGTTGCGGAAGGCGGCCAGCTGCTTCTCGCCCAGGGCAAAGATGTCGGTGCCGTCTATAAGCACCTTGCCTGCGTCGGGACGGGACAGTGAACCCAGTATGGACAACAGGGTGGATTTGCCGGCGCCGCTGGCACCGACAATGCTCACCACCTCGCGGTCCGAGGCAGAAAAATCGATACCCTTAAGAACCTTAAGGGTACCGAACGATTTTTCTATGCCTGTAGCTTGTATCAAAGCTGTAGCTGTATCAAAAGAAGGATTATTCCTCTTCTTTCTGAGACTCTTCGTATTCTTTGAGGAGCTTCTCCTGAACATCCATAGGTACCTGCTGGTACTCGATGAAGGTCATTGTGAAGGTTCCACGACCGGAAGTGATGGAGCTCAGAGTGGTGGAATAGCGGTAGAGTTCTGCCAGAGGCACACGTGCACGGAGTACCTGGAAGCCCTTCTCGGCGCCCATACCCTCTATGATACCGCGGCGGTTCTGGATATCGCTCATAACGTCACCGGTGCAGTCGCCGGGAACCATAATCTCAACCATATAGATAGGCTCCAGAAGCTTGGGACCTGCCTTCTTGAAGGCATCCTTGAAGGCGTTGCGGCCGGCGATGATGAAGGCGATTTCCTTGGAATCTACCGGGTGCATCTTACCGTCGTAGATGTAAACGCGGATGTCGCGGGCGTAGGAACCGGTCAGAGGGCCCTCTTCCAGTTTCTGCATGATACCTTTCTTGATGGCGGGCATAAAGCCTGCATCAATGGCACCACCCACAACGCAGTTTACAAACTCGAACTTGCCGCCCCAGTCCAGATCGGTCTCTTCTTTGCCCTTGATGGTGAGCTGAGTGTCCTTGCCGTCGATTTTGAAGCGGCCGGTGGGCTCAACACCCTCTACGATGGGCTCGATGAGCATAACTACGCGGCCGTACTGACCTGCACCGCCACTCTGTTTCTTGTGGGTGTACTCTGCGGTAGCCACCTTGGTGATGGTCTCGCGGTACGGGATCTTGGGTGCGAAGAACTCAACGTCGATCTTATAGTCGTTGTTCAGATGCCACTTGAGGATATTGATGTGCTGCTCGCCCATACCGTTGATGATGGTCTGGCGGAGCTCCTTGCTGTATTCTACGCGCATTGTAGGATCCTCTGCAGCGGCGCGGTTCAGAGCCTCGCCCAGCTTCTCGTCGTCCTTCTCGTCCAGGGCGCGGATGGCTGCACGGTATTTTGCCGGCGGGAACTCGATGGGAGGGAAAGCGGTGTCATAACCGGGAGCGTTCAGGGTCTGGTTGGTCTTGACAGCTTTCAGCTTCACTGTACAACCCATATCGCCGGCTACCAGCTCGGTAACTTTCTCTTTCTTCTTACCTGCAACGGCATAGAGAGTGGTGATGCGCTCTTTGCTGCCATTGTCCATATTCACGAAATCCTGGCCCTCGGAGATCTTGCCGCTTACTACCTTGAAATAGGTAACGTCGCCAAGGTGCTGCTCAAGAGCGGTCTTGTATACGAACAGGGAGGTCTTGCCTGATGCATCCTCCTTGGGGGCGGGAGCCACCTCGGTGAGGAATTCGAGCATACGCTTAACGCCCATATCCTTCTTGCCGCTGATGCAGAACACAGGGTAGAACTCGCCTTTCACAAAGCCGGCGTTCAGACCTGCGTGGAGCTCCTCTTCTGAAAGCTCGCCTGCCTCAAAGAATTTCTCCATCAGAGCCTCGTCGCTCTCGGCTGCCATCTCAACAACTGCAGAATGCATCTCCTCTGCCTTGCCTGCAAGGTCTGCGGGGATGTCGCACTCCTCGGTCTTGCCATCCTCACCGGAGAATTTGTACATCTTCATCTTGAGGACGTCCACAACGGCGTTGAACTCCATACCGGGGTTAACGGGGAACTGTACGGGCACTGCCTTGGCACCGAATGCCTGGTGCAGGCTGTCCAGAGTGTTGTCCCAGTTGGCCTTCTCGGTCTCGAGCTGGTTGACAGCGATGATCATCGGTTTCTTGTACTGCTCAACGTAACGGCCGTGGATTTCGGTACCAACCTCAACGCCAGCGCCGGCGTTGACTACCATAATTGCACTGTCGCACACGTTCAGGCCAAGGATTGCACCCTCAATGAAGTCATCGGCGCCGGCAGCGTCAATGAAATTGAGCTTGTGATCCTGGAACTCTGCGTAGAACGGAGTGGAATAGATAGAGCGCTGGAAAATCTGCTCTACCTCGGTGTTGTCGGAAACGGTGTTTTTACCTTCGATTGTCCCCCTGCGGTCGATGACTTTGCCTTCGAACATAATGGTCTCGGCAAGGGTGGTTTTGCCGCAGCGGGTACCGCCAAGCAGGACGACGTTGCGAATTTTGTCTGTGGAGTAATTTTTCATTTTATAATGTTGTTTTTACTTAATTCTTTTAAGTATGACGGGGCTGTTAGGGGCGCAAAGTTAAGAAATTATATTCATTTCATCAATAAGCCTGCTGCAGCCGCCAAATTTATCTATGATGAACAGCACGTAACGGATGTCCACACAGATACAACGCTGTAAATCAGGCTCAAAGATAATGTCGCCCGACATCGACTCCCAGTTGCCGTCAAAGGCCAGGCCAATCAGGTTGCCCTCGCCGTCCAGCACCGGGCTGCCGCTGTTGCCGCCGGTGATGTCGCCGGTCATAATGAAGCAGGCGGGCATAGTGCCGTCGGGCCTTGCATATTGACCAAAGTCGCCGGCTTTGTACAGATCCTTGAGGCGGGCAGGAACCACAAACTCCCAGTTGTCGGGATCTTCCTTTTCCATAACACCCTTGAGGGTGGTGTAATAGTCATAAACCACGCCGTCTTTGGGAGAATATGACTTCACGGTGCCGTAGGTCAGGCGCATGGTGAAGTTTGCATCGGGATACATTGCCTTGCCCTTGTTCATCTCCATCTGGCCGCCGATATAGGCCTTGTGGCCCTGCTGCAGCTGCTTGGAAATCTTGCCGGCGCCGCCGGTCAGACCCATATAAAGGCCCATAACGGACTCGAACATCTTGGCTGCGGGGTCAGCGGCAAGCGTCTCGGCTGCGTTTTCCCCGGCGAGGACGGCGTCCAGCTTCTCGCGGGAAGCGAACACAGATTTGTCAAACAGGTCGTCTACAAACGCCTTGACGTCACCGCCAAAGTCGCTTTCTATGGTCTTGAAGAATTCGGGGTGGAATTCCGCGGCCACACTGTCGCGGTAAATCTCTATCATACGCTTGGTTACCTTGCGGTCGGTAGAGGGAGAATAGTCTTTGTAGAAACGGTCTATGTATGGCATCGCCTGTGACATATCGGCGGCGAAAGATGCCGCCGAGCTGGCGATGTTCATAAGCTCTATATTGGCCAGGGTCTCGCGCAGATATGTGCTTGTACGCAGTATGGGGGCTCGCTCTGCCACAGCCTGATTGATGTCGTCCAGCGCGGTGCCGTATTTTTTCTGGCGGTTTTTCTTTTCATTTACCCACTTCACGAAGGCCTGCTCTTCTTCTGCCCGGCGCTGCTCCACACCCAGTTTGGCAAAGGCCTCATTCATACCCATCCACTTTTTCCAGGCGTTGGTGCTTCCGCTGTATTTGCTGGCATACTGAATCTTGACTGCCGGATCGGCCAGCATATCCTCCAGAAGGATTTTCTGGCGCTCGCCGCGGCAATAGATGCCGATGGCGTTGGATATATCCCTCTGCTGGGCCACCTCGCTGCTGGTCATAAAGCGGTTGGTGCGGCCCGGATAACCCATAATCATAGAGAAATCGCCGTCCTGAACCCCCTTGAGCGAAACATTCAGTTTCTTCTTGGGGATGAAAGGAACATTGTCTTCAGAGTATTCTGCGGGGTTGCCGTCTTTGTCGGCATAGATGCGGAACACAGAGAAGTCGCAGGTGTGGCGGGGCCACATCCAGTTGTCGGTGTCGGCGCCGAACTTGCCTATCGAGGACGGCGGGGCGCCCACGAAACGGATATCTTTATAAATCTTATAGCCAATCAGATAGTAGGTGTTTCCACCAAAGAAAGACACCACCGAGGCGCGGATGTTTTCGTCGGTCGCCTTAAGCGCTTTGGTCAGTTTGTCAGAAATCTCCTTGAAGGCCTTGTCGTATTCCTCGCCTTCTGCGCAGCCCTTGGTGGCTTTCTCTATCTGCGCGGTCACATCCTTGAAACTCTGCAGGAAAGTCACTGTGAGACCCTCCACTGGGAGCTCTTCGCCAAAACTCATTGCCCAGTAACCGTCGTTCAGATAGTCGTGATCTACGCTGCTGAGGCTCTGGATAGCGCCGTAGCCGCAGTGGTGGTTGGTGAGCACCAGACCTTTGTCAGAGACGACCTCGCCGGTGCAGCCGTTGCCAAAAATCACCACGGCGTCTTTCAGAGACGTCTTGTTAATGCTGTAAATCTCGTCTGCAGAGAGGCGGCAGCCCATCTTCTGCATAGTTTTGATATTCATCTTCTCCAGGAGCGGCAGCAGCCACATTCCTTCGTCGGCAGCGGCACCGATTGTGAGGAATGCCGCCAGGAAAATTGCAAATAACTTTTTCATTTTTAGAATATTGATGATATGGCGGTAGTTACAATCACTATCGGCGCCACGTATTTTATTATAAAAAACAGCACGGAGGCCAGCGTGCGGGGCACGCGGATGGTTCCGCCGGCCGTGATTTCGTCTGTGAATGTCTTTTTCCCGATGACCCAGCCCACACAAATCACGGCCAGCAGGCCGCCAAGGGTCATAAGTATATTGGAAGAAACATAGTCAAACTGGTCAAAGATGTTCTTTCCGCCAATGGTGATGCCCCGCAGCGCCCCCTGCGACAGGGAGCAGATGCTGCCGGTGAACAGCAATATGGCGGCGGTGATGGCGCTGGCGGTCTTGCGCCGGGCTTTGCCCACATCCATAATGGTAGAGGTCATAACCTCGAACAGCGACACCGCCGATGATATGGCGGCCAGAAACAGCGTCACAAAGAAAAGTATGGCGCACAGGCCCCCCAGGGGCATCTGGGTAAAGATTTGCGGAAGCGTCACGAACACCAGGCCGGCCCCTTCGCTGGGGTTGATGCCAAAGGCGAACACCGCAGGCATTATGGCGCAGCCCGCCAGCAGCGCAAAGAAAGTGTCGCTGACGGTGATGATTGCGGCATTTTTGGTCAGGTTGCTGGATTTGGGCGTGTAGGCGCCGTAGGTCACCATCATACAGGCGCCCAGGCTCAGGGAGAAGAAGCTCTGTCCCAGCGCCGCCAGCAGCGAGTCAAAGTTAAACTGCGAGAAATCGGGCTTGAAAAGATAGTCCAGACCCGCCCCGGCACCCGGCAGGGTGACGCTGCGGATGCCTATGAGCACTATCAGCAAGAACAGCAGCGGCATCATAAGCTTGCTGGTCTTCTCTATGCCTTTCTGCACGCCAAGGTTGATAATGCCTATGGTAAGCAAGATGAATATCAGACTGTAGACTATCGGGGAGACGTTGCTGCCCACAAAGCCGGTGAACACCGCCGCGCTGTCTATCTGCGCCCCGCGGTGGAATCCCGGAGCGATGGACATCACCAGATAGCGGATGGTCCAGCCGCCCACCACCACATAGAACGACATTATCATAAAGCAGGTCAGCATTCCCAGAATGCCGGCCGCGCCCCAGCCTTTGCGGCCGGTGACCTTGATATATGCCCCTCGGGGACTGCCGCCGCCACGGCGGCCTATCACCATCTCGCTGAGCAGTATCGGGGTGCAAAGAAGCAGCGTAATGGCCAGATACACAACGATAAAGGCCGCGCCGCCGTTCTGCCCCACCAGGTAGGGAAAACGCCACAGATTGCCCAGCCCGATGGCGCTGCCAATCGCGGCGGCAATCATACCGAAGTTGCTCGAGAACGCGTCTTTAGTCTTCTTTTCTGTCATAGACTGCAAATTCGTAGGTCAGTCCGCTTGCCGGGTCGGTTTCGGGGGCGGTCCTGGAAGCCAGACTCCACTCCTTTGATGTAAATTCCGGGAAGAAGGTGTCGGCATCCTCTACCACAGTGTGGACGTGGGTCACATACAGCCTGTCGGCCAGCGATATGGCCTGCGCATAGAGCCTGCCTCCTCCCATTATGAAGATTTCTTCTCCGGAGGCCATCTCCAGAGCCCGTTTCAGCGACTGCGCCACCTCAAAGCCCTCCCCCGCCTCAAGGGTGCTGCTCACCACAATGTTGCGGCGGTTTTTGAGCGGACGGCACCCTATGGACTCCCACGTGCGTCGGCCCATAATCACGGTGTGATTCAGCGTTGTCCGCTTGAAATATTTGAGGTCGGCGCTGATGTGCCAGGGCATATCGCCCGCACGGCCAATGGCCAGATTGTCGCTGACCGCCACAATAATGTTTATCATAGCTACACCGCCACGGGGGCCTTTATTGCGGGCCACGGGTCGTAGCCACAGAGGGTAAAATCTTCGTATTTGAAGTCAAAAATGCTTTTGACGTCGGGGTTTATCTTCATTGTGGGCAGCGGGCGGGGCTCGCGTTCAAGCTGGGTTGCCACCTGCTCAAAGTGGTTCTTATAGATGTGCACATCGCCAAAAGTGTGCACAAAATCGCCCGGAGTGTATCCGCACACCTGCGCCATCATCATTGTCAGAAGTGCATAGGAGGCAATGTTGAACGGCACTCCCAGGAACACGTCGGCGCTGCGCTGATACAGCTGGCAGCTCAGGCGCCCTTCGGCCACATAAAACTGGAACAGGCTGTGGCAGGGCGGCAGGGCCATCTTGTCCACCTCGGCCACGTTCCAGGCAGAAACTATGTGCCGGCGGCTGTCGGGGTTGTGCTTAAGCGACTCCACCACACCCGCCAATTGGTCTATATGCCCGCCGTCGGGCGTAGGCCAACTGCGCCACTGGTGGCCGTAGACGGGCCCCAGGTCGCCGTTTTCATCGGCCCACTCGTCCCAGATATGAACATTGTTGTCCAGCAGATAGCCGATATTGGTATTGCCCGATATAAACCACAGCAACTCGTGGATAATGCCCTTGGTAAACACCTTTTTGGTGGTGAGCAGGGGGAATCCATCCTGCAGGTTGAAACGCATCTGGTAGCCGAACACGCTCTGGGTGCCGACGCCGGTGCGGTCGCTTTTCATCACGCCGTTAGCGCGGATATGGCGGAGCAAATCTAAGTACTGTTTCATCGGGACAACGGTTGTTCCTACAAATATAATGGTTTTCGTTAATAAATGTCAGCGATTATGGGCAGATGGTCGCTGGCTCCGGCGTTATATCGCGGCCCTACGTTGGTGCGGCGGGGTTTTTTGCCCATAAAAGATTTGTCGTCTTCCAGCAGGAATGCAGGCCTGAAGACCTCTGCCGGGCCTATTTTCTGCGCCGCTGCAGGACTGGCCAGCATCTGGTCTATCATTTCCCACTTGCCCTTGAAGCGTATGGTGCCGCCTTTCTTGGGGGTGATGTTATTCAGGCCGCCTTCGGTGGTGAGCCGCATCACCGACGGTTCCTTGGGCGTGGCGTTGAAATCGCCCATCAGCAGCACCGCGGCGGCACTGTCGGAGCGGTGCAGCGAGTCCAGCTTGTGCAGCAGCGCGGTGCACACCGCCTGCCGCCTGGCCTCCGACGCCTTTGCGCCGGAATACTTACTGGGCCAGTGGTTCACAAAGACGTGCAGTGTGTCAGGCAGCGCCACCTTGGCATAAAGGATTTCGCGGGTGGCGAATTCCGCAATGGTGATAAATTCGAAGCCCAGCAGGCGCACCCGTTCCGGATCGTAGAGCAGCGCCACGTCTATCCCGCGGGGGTCGGGGCTCTCGCGGTGGACGCTCCGGTACCTCTGAGCGGCCAGCGGCGACTCCTCCACCAGGGCCTTCAGCACCTTGGCGTTCTCTACCTCGCACAGCCCCACGATGGCCGGCATCCGCCCGCCAAAACGCTCTGCCGAGGCGATTATGGTCTTCGCAATCAGGTTGCGCTTGGCCTCGTACTTGCGCTTTGTCCAGTGGTGCTCGCCGCCGGGCGTGAAGGCCTCGTCGACCGTGACCGGGTCGTCGGCGGGGTCAAAATAATTCTCGAGATTCCAGCAAAAAATCTGGGCCTGGAGCCCGGCGGTGGCCAGAAGGCAGACCGCCACAACAGCACATATCTTCTTCATACGGCCAAGTTAGCCATATTTTTGGTATATTTGTGGTTCATTTGCATAAAGTAAAGCAGTATGTCACTCAAATGCGGTATCGTAGGACTGCCAAACGTGGGCAAGTCAACCCTTTTCAACTGTATCAGCTCTTCCAAGGCGCAGAGCGCAAATTTCCCGTTCTGCACCATCGAGCCCAACATCGGCAGTTGCAACGTGCCCGATGACCGGCTCCAGGTGCTGGAAAATCTGGTACATCCGCGCCGCGTGGTGCCCGCCACAGTAGAAATAGTGGACATCGCCGGCCTGGTAAAAGGCGCCAGCCGGGGCGAGGGCCTGGGCAACCAGTTCCTGGCCAACATCCGCGAGACCGACGCCATACTGCACGTGCTCCGCTGCTTTGACGACGACAACATAACCCACGTGGACGGTAGCGTGGACCCCGTCCGAGACAAGGATGTGGTGGACCTGGAGCTCCAGATCAAGGACCTGGAGACCGTCACCAGCCGTATGGAAAAGGTCCGCAAGCAGGCCAGCGTGGGCGGCGACAAAACCGCCAAGAAGGCGCTGGAGATGCTTGAGAAATATAAAGCTGTGCTGGAGCAGGGCCGCAACGCCCGCGAGGTCATCCCCGAGAATCCCGACGAAGAGAAGCTGGCAAAAGAGTTCTGCCTGCTTACCTGCAAGCCGGTGCTGTATGTCTGCAATGTAGACGAGAATTCCGCCGCAACGGGCAATAAGTACACCGCAGCGGTGGCCGAGGCCATCAAAAACGAGGATGCCGGGATGATGGTCATCGCCGCCAAAATCGAGAGCGAAATAGCAGAGCTGGAGACCTACGACGAGCGGCAGATGTTCCTCTCCGAGATAGGGTTGGAGCGCAGCGGCGTAGAGCGCCTGATCCAGGCTGCATACGACCTGCTGGGCCTGCAGACCTATTTCACCGTGGGCGAGCCGGAAGTGCGCGCCTGGACCATCCGCAAGGGAGACAAGGCTCCCCGCGCCGCGGGTGTCATCCACACCGACTTCGAGCGGGGCTTTATCCGCGCCGAGGTCATCAAATACGACGATTTTGTCTCGCTGGGCAGCGAGTCCGCCTGCCGCGCCGCCGGCAAGCTGGGCAGCGAGGGCAAGGAATATGTGGTGCAGGACGGCGACATAATGCACTTCCTTTTCAATGTATAATCAAACTAAACTATCGATATGTACAGAACTAACACTTGTGGTGAATTACGCATCTCGGATGTCGGCAAAACCGTGACGCTGGCCGGCTGGGTACAGCGCATCCGCAAAATGGGCGGAATGAGCTTCATTGACCTGCGCGACCGCTACGGCATCACGCAGCTGGTGGTGGACGACGCTTCCAGCGACGCAGTCAAGGAGGCCCTTGGCAAACTGGGCCGCGAGGCGGTGATCCAGGCCGTCGGCAAGGTGGCCGAGCGCCAGAGCAAAAACGCCAAGATAGACACCGGCGACATTGAAATCATCCTCTCCGAAATCAACATCCTGAACCTCTCGGCAACCCCGCCGTTTACAATAGAGGACAACAGCGACGGCGGCGAGGAACTCCGCGCGAAATACCGCTATCTGGACCTGAGGCGCGGTCCGCTGAAAAACGCCCTTATGCTTCGCCACAAGCTGGCCCACGAAGTGCGCAACTATCTTGACGCACAAGGCTTTATGGAGATTGAGACTCCCTACCTGATCAAGTCTACGCCAGAAGGCGCCCGCGACTTTGTGGTGCCCAGCCGTATGAACCCCGGCGAGTTCTACGCTCTGCCCCAGAGCCCCCAGACCTTCAAGCAGCTGCTTATGGTGGCGGGCTACGACCGCTACTTCCAGATTGTGCGCTGCTTCCGCGACGAGGACCTGCGCGCCGACCGCCAGCCGGAGTTCACCCAGATTGACTGCGAGATGAGCTTCGTGGAGCAGGAAGACGTCCTGAACACCTTCGAAGGTATGATGCGCACCCTGTTCAAGAATGTGGTGGGCGTAGAAATCGCCAACCCCATTCCCCGCATCAGCTGGTACGACGCTATGGACCGCTACGGCAGCGACAAGCCCGATATCCGCTTCGGGATGGAGATTCACGAGATTTCCCCGCTGGTACAGGGCCACGGATTCAGCGTGTTCGACAGCGTGGAATATGTAGGCGCCATTGCCGTGCCCGGTGCGGCCGAATATACCCGCAAGCAGACCGACGAACTCACCGAATGGGTAAAACGCCCTCAGGTGGGCGCCAAGGGCCTGGTTTACATCAAACTGAACCCCGACGGCAGCATCAAGAGCTCCGTGGATAAATTCTATACCCCAGAGCAGCTGCAGGCCGTGGCCGACGCCATGGGCGCAAAAACCGGCGACCTGATTCTGGTGCTCTGCGGAGAAAAGCGCAAGACACAGACTATGCTGGGCGTGCTGCGTATAGAAATGGGAAACCGCCTGGGCCTTCGCAAGCCAAACGAGTTTGCACCCCTCTGGGTTGTGGACTTCCCTCTGCTGGAGTGGAGCGAAGAGGACGGCCGCTTCTATGCGATGCACCACCCCTTCACCGCCCCCAAGCCGGAGCATATGGAGCTGTTCTACAGCGACCGGAAAGAAGATCTTGAGAAGGTCTGCGCCAACGCCTACGACTTTGTGCTCAACGGCACCGAGCTGGGCGGCGGCAGCATCCGTATCCATCAGGCCGACGTGCAGCAGCGTATGTTCCAGGTTCTGGGCATCAGCAAAGAAGACGCCGACTATAAGTTCGGCTTCATAATCAACGCCTTCAAGTTCGGCGCCCCGCCTCACGGTGGCCTCGCATTCGGCTTTGACCGCGTCTGCGCCCTGTTTGGCGGCCAGGAGACCATCCGCGACTTCATTGCCTTCCCCAAGAACAATATGGGCCGCGACGTTATGATTGACTCCCCCAGCCGGATAGACCAGGTCCAGATGGACGAATTGTTCCTTTCCAGCACCGCCCCCGAACCCAAAGAATAAATGAAAGAGCGTATACTGGAGGTTTTAGGCGGCGTGATCCACCCCGCCGAAGGTCGCGACATCGTCTCCCTGGGGATGGTGGAAAATGTCCACGCCAATGCATCTTCCATCAAGTTCACCCTGGTTTTCCCCCGCCGGGACCCCCTCTCCGGCAGCATTAAAAATGCCTGCAAAGAGGTTCTGGAAGCAGCTTTCCCAGGCTACGACATTTCCATACTGGAGCTGGTGCGCGCGGGCAAAAAGCCAGAGAAGGTGGCGGTGAATCCCGACCTGGAGAATCTCGCAAATGTGGGCAGCGTTATTGCCGTTGCCAGCGGCAAGGGGGGCGTGGGCAAATCTATGGTAGCGGTGAACCTGGCCATAACCCTGGCCCGCAAGGGCTACAAGGTGGGCGTGGCCGACGCCGACATCTACGGCCCCTCGATCCCCAAGATGACCGGCACCGAAAATGTCCAGCCCGAGGCGGAGATTGACGGCGAAAAACAGACGCTGATTCCGGTGGAAAAATACGGCGTCAAGTGGATGTCCATCGGCTATTTTGCCCGACCCGAACAGGCGCTGGTGTGGCGCGGCCCGCTGGCCTCCAATGCCCTGAAACAGATGATATTGCAGGTTGCGTGGGGAGAGCTGGACTATCTGCTGATAGACCTGCCGCCCGGCACCGGCGACATCCAGATTTCGCTGGTGAACGACGTGCCGCTGGACGGCGTGTTCGTGGTCACCACCCCGCAGAAAGTGGCCCTGGCCGATGTGGAAAAGAGCATAGATATGTTCATTAATCCCAAGGTCAACAAGCACATCTTCGGCATAATAGAGAATATGTCCTGGTTCACGCCGGAAGAATATCCCGACCACAAATATTACATATTCGGACGGGGCGGCGCAGAGGCTCTGGCAGAAAAATACAATCTGCCGCTGCTGGCGCAGATTCCGCTGGTGGCTTCGATAAGCAGCGACAGCGATTCCGGAACCCCCGCTGCATTGCACGACGGGCCTGTTTTTGACGCACTTAGCGAAATTTTTTGATATTTTTGGAATAACTCCTATATTTGCAGTCCCAAACCACTGAGATATGGTGTAATGGTAGCACTAGAGATTCTGGCTCTCTCAGTTCGGGTTCGAGTCCTGATATCTCAACAAAGAAACACCGTGCAGTTTGCACGGTGTTTTTTTGTTGTTCAGCTGCGCAGGGCGTCGACGGGGGCGAGGCGGGAGGCTTGGGCGGCGGGGAGGACGCCGCTGGCAAGGCCCAGCACCACCGCCATTGCAAAACCAAGAATGGCGTTGGCGGCAGAGAGACGCACGGTGAGCACTCCGGATGGGATTAATGCCAGCGCGCCCCAGGCCAGCAGCAGCCCAAGGGCGGCGCCCATAAGCGACAGCGACACCGCCTCCAGCATAAACTCCAGCAAGATGCGCCGGCGCTTTGCCCCCAGAGCCTTTTTAAGGCCGATTATAAAGGTCCTCTCCTTGACGGAGACCAACATTATATTCACTATTCCGAAGCCTCCTATAAGCAGCGAAAACAGTGCTATCGCAAGCCCTCCGGCAGAGATTTTCCGGGTCAGGGAAACTGTTTCACGACACAGGTCCTCCATTGTGTTCAGCGCAAAATTGTCTTCCTGCGAGGCCCGCAGGCCGCGGCTTGCGCGAAGGGTGCGCCGCGCGCTCTCCATAGCCGCTTCCCTACCCTCTGCCCCCGGCCCTATGGCAATCATCGTCTCCAGATTGTCCCGGCCCGCGATCTGCCTTGAGGCGGCATACGGCACCACCAACGCATAGTCGGTCGCATACAGGTTTATCACATTCTTGCCTTCGTAAGAGAGCACTCCGGTAACGGTCATATTGCGGCCGTCTATCCTCACGGTGCGGCCGCAGACATTGTCCCGGCCGAACAATTCCTGAGCCACCTTGGCCCCTATTATCACCTTGCTGCCGGCCCCCGAAAGCTCTGCCGCAGAGAAGTCGCGGCCACCGCTCACCCGGGAATATACAAGGTGTTGCCAGGCGCCGGAAACCCCCAGCAACTTGCAGTCCCGCAGCATTTTACCATCACAGACAATGTCCGCCTGGGCCTCTGCGGCAAATGCGGTCCAACCGGCGGACGTGCCGCTAAGCGCCATATAATCTTCCCACCGCGGCTGAGGGCGGGCGGCATAGCGGCTCCAGTCGCCGCCTCCCGTCACGGGAAACCGCTCCACCATAATCATATCGCTGCCAAAATGGTCAAAACCCGCCACCACAGAATGCGAAAAGGCATCCACCAGCGAAAACGAAACGGTAACGACAAAGATTCCTACACTGACCCCGACAAGGGAGAGAAAAGTGCGCAGAGCGTCACTTTTGTTTTTGAGAAACAATTCCATCTTCTTTTCCTCCATTTAATTTGTTTTTGATTTGTCTGATAGTATCAAAAGCGTCAAGCGGGGAAATGGAATTGATATCTATACTTTCTATAATGTGTTTAATGTCAAGAAGCAGCGGGTCGTCCATCTGGAAAAAACTCAGCTGCAGGGGGTTGCCCGCAACCTTGCTCTCCAGCGAACGGAGTTTGTGCTCTGCCGCCACCAGCACCTGGTCGGGCATTCCGGCCATACGGGCCACGTGTATTCCAAAACTGCTGGCCACGCCTCCGGGGCACAGCTTGCGCAGGAATATGACCCTGCCGTCCACCTCTTTGGTGGAAATATGAAAATTATGCACCCTGGGCAGCGTGTCGGCCATCTCGTTAAGTTCGTGATAGTGAGTGGCAAACAGCGTCTTTGGCGCCAGCGGCGACTTGTGCAGATATTCCACAATGGCCCAGGCTATGGACATTCCGTCGTAGGTGCTGGTGCCGCGACCAATCTCGTCCATAAGCAGCAGCGACCTCTGGGAAATATTGTTCAGGATGGTGGCGCTCTCTGTCATCTCTACCATAAAGGTGGATTCGCCGCGGGAAATATTGTCCGATGCCCCCACGCGGGTAAAGAGCTTGTCCACGACACCTATACGGGCGCTGTCGGCCGGCACATAACTGCCAATCTGCGCCATAAGCACAATCAGGGCCGTCTGCCGCAGCAGCGCCGACTTACCAGCCATATTGGGGCCGGTGAGAATTATGATCTGCTGCTTGTCGTTGCTCAGGAACACGTCGTTGGCAATATATTGCTCGCCCTCCGGCAGCATTGCCTCAATCACCGGGTGGCGGCCTTTCTTGATGTCTATTTCCAGAGATTTGTCCACCTCGGCGCGGTGGTATCCATATTTACGGGCGGTAAAGGCAAACGATGCAAGGCAGTCCAACTCGCTCACAGCCACGGCATTCTGCTGAATGGCGGGAATGTTTTGCTGCAGCTGCTGCACCAAATCTGAATATATAGACGATTCTATGGCGATAATCTGGTCCTGCGCCACCAGAATCTTCTCTTCGTATTCTTTAAGTTCGGCGGTGATGTAGCGCTCGGCCCCGACCAGGGTCTGCTTGCGGATCCACTCGGGCGGCACCCGGTCCTTGAAGGTGTTGCGGACCTCCAGATAATAGCCAAACACATTGTTATAGCTGACCTTAAGCGACGATATGCCGGTGGCATCCCTCTCCCGCTGCTGTATTTCCAGCAGGATATCCTTGCTGTGCTGCAGTATGTTGCGGTAGTCGTCCAGGCGGGCGTCCACCCCGGCGCAAATCACATCGCCCTTGCCTATCTGCTGCGCAGTGTCGGCCTTTATGGTAGAGGCAATGTGCCTGGATAGCTCCTCCAGCGGATTCAGGCGGCGGGTAAGGGCTTTTATGGCACTCAGGCGGCCGGCGGAGTTGATAATTTCGCCAATCTGCTCCAGGCCGCGGCCCAGCTGCAGCACCTCGCGCGGCAAAATCTTGCCGGCGGCGGCCCTGGAAACTATTCTCTCCAGGTCTCCAACCTGCGCGATACTTTCACGGATGGCTTCGCACGCCTGGCTGTCTTCGTACAGCGCAGTCACGGCATCGCTGCGGGCCTTGATGGCTTTGATATCCTTGAGCGGCATTGCCACCCATTCGCGCATCCGGCGGCTGCCCATAGGAGAACTGCAGTTGTCCAGAATGTCTATGAGCGAGCTCCCGCCCGGCGACATTGGCCTTAGCAGCTCCAGCGCCCTGCCGGTAAAACGGTCTATCCACATAAACTCTCCGCGGTCTATACGGCCTAAAGAGCGGATGTGCGATATCTCTTTGTGTTCAGTGATATCCAAATAAGCCAGAATGGCCCCGGCTGCGGTGATGGCCAGCGGCATATCCTCCACCCCAAAACCTTTCAGAGAATCTGTTTCAAACCGGTTCAGGAGTTTTTTATATGCGGTGGTGTATACAAAGGCCCAGCTGTCCAGGGCGGTGATGAAACTCTGGTCGGCAAAGCGGGTCTTGAAACCGTCTTCAAACCCTTTTTGCAGCAGAATCTCCTTGGGGGAATAGTCGGCCAGCAGCAGGTCCACGAAATCCAGGCTGCCCTGCGCCACCTTGAAAGCCCCGGTGGAGATGTCCAAAAGCGCTATTCCTGCCTGGTCTTTCTCAAAATATACAGAACACAACCAGTTGTTTTTGGAAGACTCCAGCAGCGACTCATTATAGTTGAGGCCGGGGGTAACCAGCTCTGTAACACCGCGTTTCACCAACTTTTTGGTGAGCTTGGGATCCTCCAGCTGGTCGCAGATCGCCACCCTGTATCCGGCCGCCACCATCTTGGGCAGATAAATGTCCACGGCGTGATGCGGCACCCCTGCCATATTGGTGAAGTTGCCGCCGCCGCAAGACTTGCGCGTAAGCACCAGCCCCAGCACCTTGCTGGCAACAGTGGCGTCGTCGCCGTAAGTCTCGTAAAAATCGCCCACACGATAGAACAAAATGCTGCCGGGGTACTGCGATTTGATCTCGTAGTACTGCAGCATCATAGGGGATGTCTTGTCGGCCGCCATAGGTTTACAAATGTAGCCAAAAAACGATTATCTTTGTATCTGTCAATGAAAGTAAAACCCAAAAAGAGCCTCGGCCAGCACTTTCTGGCCAACGACGACATCGCACGGCGCATTGCCGATGCGCTGGTGAGCGAAACAAGCCCGAATACTCACGAAGGGGCGGCAAAAGCGGCTTCGGTGAGCAAAACTGCCCCTGACGCTCACGGCGACGAGAAGATGAACGTGCTGGAGGTGGGCTGCGGCACCGGTGCTCTCACACAGCACCTGCTGCAGCGCAGCGACATACTGCTCAAGGGTATAGAAATAGACGGCGAATCCATCGCATACCTGCGGGAAAACCTTCCGGCCATTATGCCCAGGCTCTACGAAGCGGATTTTTTGAAAAGCGACCTGCGAGAATTATTCCCCGAAGGCGACTTTTGCGTGATAGGCAATTTCCCTTACAACATATCTTCGCAGATCTTTTTCAAGATACTCGAATATAAAGATGATGTGCCGCAGGTGGTGGGTATGCTTCAGAAAGAGGTGGCGGAGCGGCTCTCAAGCGGCCCCGGCAACAAAAGCTATGGCATTCTCTCGGTGCTGCTGCAGGCCTGGTACGATATAGAATATCTGTTCACGGTGGGGGAAAACGAATTCATTCCGCCGCCAAAAGTCAAATCTGCGGTGATACGGCTGCGCCGCAACGGCCGCACAGAGCTGGGCTGCGACGAGGTCCGCTTCAAACAGACAGTAAAGGCGGCCTTCAACCAGCGGCGGAAAACCTTGCGCAACAGCCTGAAAGCCATAGGGGTAGATGTTCCGGAGCGTTATGCCGGGCTCAGGCCTGAACAGATGGGTGTGGAAGACTTTATTGATCTTACCAAAATGATATAAAAAAAGACCGGCTTTTAAAGTGACATGAACCCCGAAAGTTAGACAAAAAACTTTCGGGGTTTTGTTATGTCAAAAAAGTACAAGAAACACTGTTATGAGGATCGCCTCAAGTATATGAGGATGCTGGAAGATGGATATAGTATCCATTATATTCATAAG
>JAFRRR010000024.1 GCA_017428035.1 Bacteroidales bacterium
CCGGAACTATATCCGGTATTACAACAACGATAGAATCAAACTGAGGCTAAATGGAAAGAGCCCGGTGCAATACCGAGCTCTGTTCCAATCGAAGGCCTCGTAAATAATGTTAAACCGTCCAACTTTTGGGGGTCACATCAAAGCCGGTCTCTTTTGTTTATCTGTTTAACGATTAGTCGTCAACAACGCAGATAGAAACACGGTTCTTCTCTGCAGGGTTAGCGAACGGACGCTCGCGGCTACCCTTGAAGTCGGTAGTGATGCGGTCTTCGCTGATACCCTTCTCCATAAGAGCCTTCTTGACAGAGTTGGAGCGGTTCTCGGACAGCTTCCAGTTGTGAGCGTCTGTACCGGTCTCCACGTCGCAGTAAGAAGTAATGGAAATCTTGGTGTTGGGGTTCTCGTTAAGTACGCGAACGATGTTGTCAATCTTGTAAACTTCGCTCTCGCGGATGTTGTACTTGTCGAGGTTGAACCAGATGTTCTCTACGAAGGTCTCGAACTCAGGTTCGGGTTCGGGTTCCGGTTCGGGTTCGGGCTCAACAACGGGTTCCGGTTCGGGTTCGGGTTCGGGCTCAGCAACGGGCACAGGTACGGGAACGGGTGCGGGAACGGGTTTCTTGCCAAGGCGGATCTTGAGACCGAGGAGGGCCTGATACTGCCAGTCAAAGTCGGGCTTGAAGCTACCGGGCTTGCTGTTGAACTGGTCGCTGAGTGCGTTGCAAACAACCTCAAGACCAAGAGCTACGCGGTAACCCAGCTGGAAGTCGGCACCGATACCGGCGCGGCCAACGGGGGTGAGAAGCTTGTTGTCCCATTTTTTTGCAAGAGATACGGGATGCTCGGGCTCAAGGGCGATAGCCTCGTCGTTCTTGAAACCATAGGCAGCACCACCACCAATGAACAGGTAGGGGTTGAACACCCTGTCAGCTTTGTATTTGCCAAGGTTAGCAAGATTCAAAAGGAAATCGATGCCACCCTGAGCATAGTTGAATTTATAAAGGAGAGCGTCACCCTGGTTATAGGGGAGAGCACCTTTACCCTGCCAACCGTTGAAGTTGATGCGGGCACTTACGGGAGCAGAGAACTGCCAGCCGATGTTAAGAGCTGCTGCGGGAGAAACGAGTTTCATAAACTGAGTCTCACCAACAGTGTGAGCTGCGCCACCCTGAAGCTGGAGGTACCAGTAAGGATTGAACTCATCTTTGTTCTGTGCGTTCATCACAAAAGTGATAAGCAGCAAAGCAACAATTGAAAATAATTTCTTCATGATGTATTAAACTGTTAATAATGTTAAGTGTTTCTACAATAGTGCACAATAGCGCTTCGCGAAGATACGCAACATTGAGAAATATTCCAAAAAAAAATGGGGTGACCTAATGGCCACCCCAAATTTCTATTTAGATTTTTCGATTACTCGAAGATGATCTCCCAAGTGGGGTTAGTGTGGTCTCCGGGTTGCGGAGTAGGATTCTGTCCGTCGCACTCCTCGTGGAATACATTAGAGTTAGCCACAGAGAGAACTGTTACTTTACCCTTAGCTGCAAGTTCTGCAATGGCGGGAACATTGAGAGTTACCTCATATGTGGTTTCCTTGTTAACCTGGAGGTTAGTACCAAGGTTGCGCCAGTAGAACCATGCAGAGGTAGTATCTATGCGGAGGTTCTCTGTCTCATAACCATTGTCGAGGATGGTACCGAAGCTAGGATCAACAGGCTGCTGGAGCTTCCAGGTAGGCCTATTAGCTTCCTGTGCGAGGGCATCAGCCAGACCAGGATAGATAGTGGTGTACTGCGCATTGAAGGTTCTGTTAACGAAATCGTAGATTACTATTGACGGATCGTCAACATCACAGATGAGGATATTAGCCTGTTTAGCGCACCAATCCTGCTTGTGAGTATGGAGTACGACGTCAGTAACCTTGAGAACGAACGGGTTAACAAAGCGTACGATGTAAGCCTTCACAATCTTCTCAGTACCGTTGGCAAGTTTAACAGTGATGTTAACCAGGTAGTCACGATACTCCTCGTAAGGATGGAATGCTTCCTTCATAAGCATCTCCTGATACTTGTAGGTAGGAGTAGATTCAGAGATCTTGAATATCTCAGCAGAAGTATTAGGCACGAGTGTACCGTCACTGTAGCGGGTATTGTTCCAATCAATTGCCATTGACAGGTTAGCAATATTCGGCTGTACATCGAGATACTGACCGTAGTCTTTGATGTGCTCCTTGATAGAAGTCTGAGGCTTCCAAGTGCCATCCCAAGCTTTACCCTTGACAGCTACGATAGAGTCAACGTAAGGAACCTTGGTCATGTCGGTGGACTCGGTGCGATGGTTCTTCCAAGCACCTGCTACATAATTGTTGCCAGTCAGGCTCAGAGTTGCAGGATCAGGATTGATGATGGTCGGGGTCAGCTGAGTGCGTGCCTTATCCTCGTAAAGGATGTAGTTCGGGTTGAGGATAGGCTCAGTCTCAGACCAGTTGATAACAACATTCCACTTGATGTTGTAGCATACAGTGCTGTACTTGTTATCCTTAGGAGTGAAGGTGTACTGAACAGAATTCTCGCCCAGAGGAACCTTATTGTCAAGAGTTACGTTGAACATTGCATCAGCATTGCGAGCAAACGTTGCAGCGAAGCCAGCGGGAGCAGTGGAGGTGAGAGTAGCATCGTTGTAGATGTTGTTGAAGCCTTCCATATCCATATCGAGGGCGTCATCCCACTGATGGTCGCGACCTTCCTGAGGTCTGGGATCCTTGCTCTGCAGAGGAGCGGGAGTTGCGTATGTCTTAGACAGAGCTAGATAATCGATGTCGCCCAGATCATAAGTTACATTGAGAGTCTTGTTGGTGTCAGGAGTGATGAGGAGAACATAGTGACCGATGAACTCATCATACTGAACTGCCCTATCCCACCAGAGACCATTGGCGCCAGTTGTAGAAGCAGTATAGTAAGTACCGGTTGCTTTATTCTTGATAGAAGCATCAGCAACGATGATGACAACCTTACCGATAGCGTCTTCTGCATCTTCCTTAACGCTAACTTTACCATCAGCGGTAACGTTAACCTTATCCCAGCCACCAAGGTTTACCTCAGTCTCACCGGAAGGGCTGCCGCCGGCATCTTCCCAAGAACCATTGTAATCATGCGTTGCCTCACTGTTGGCAGCAGAGAATACATAGTAATCGTATTTAACCTCGAAACCGAGATCCTCGAGACGGCCATACTGAGTATCAGCGAAACGCATGTGGCTTGCAACATCATAAGTAGTACCTACCTGCAGGTAGTCATTAACGTTTGCAGGCTGCAGAGGAGCCTGACTGGTTGCAAAGTACATGCCCCAGTTGGGAGCCATAGGCCAGCTTGAAGCGGGAGTGTACATCTCAGACATAGTACGACGATATGCAGTCCATACAGGATATACATAGTCGAGCTTAACTGCAGTGTAGTCTGAAACAATAGCCTCAGCTCCTTTACCATTCTTGGAAGCTTCGAGGGCAACGATAGTCTCATAGTTAAGACCGTTCATCTCCTGCCAGAGCCTCATTGCATTGTAGGCGCCTACATCCTGGCTTCTATAACCGTTTGCAGCATGATCGATATAGGTAGAAAGCATCTGAGCATATCTCTCTGCTCTGGGCTTATTCGGAATAGAAGTCAGACCGTCGAATGCATCCCAATAGTTCCAAGCAAGGGCTGCTTTGGTTGCAAACATTCTGAGGAACCACTCGGTAGGCTGGTCAGCCCAATATTTGAAGTAGTTGATATAACCTTTAGCATTCCACTGATCGTTAGAAACTTTTTTCACCTCAAGTCCGGATACTGCATGATCATACTTGTCACCATCTGCCTTAGTGCTGACAGTGAGGGTACGGTCAATCATTCTGAACTGATAATCATCAACTTTAGCACTTGCGGGATTAACACGGTATTTGATGTTGAGATCACTTACCGGCGGCTGACGGGTCAGCCATGCACCCTGCTGTGAAACCAGGTCGAAGCGGCGGCCGAGGTCAGCGATAGCGTCGTTGACAGCCGCTTTGAGAACAGCATATGTGCCTTCCCAACCACTAACACCAGCAAGACGCCAGTTGTAACCGAAAGAACCGGAGTTGATATCCCAGCTTGCGCTGTAGCCTTCTGCGTTCTGCTGACCCATAACTCCAAGATAAGAGCTATAGAGTGCGCACCAGAAGTATGCTTCCCAACCTGCAGGGGTAAGCTGCTCAAGTGCAGCGTCAGGCCAATGCCACTCGCGAGGACCACCAGCAAGTCTGCCCTGGAGAAGACGGAGAGTCTCCCATGCAGAAGGTGTGATTGCATAAACCTGTGCCATCGGCATACCAAGAGTTGCATCCCACATCTCGGGGATTACTGCCAGGCTGTTGAGGCCAAGGCTAAGGTTGATCTCTACGATACCTTCGTCAGCGCCTTCTACATTGTGGAAGGTGATGGTTTCAGAATCCTCGTCCCAAACAGCGGTAACAACGTCGTCAGAGAGCCAGAGAGCCTCCTGAGGAGTCTCAGCGCCGGTCTCGCCGTCAACCTTGATCCAGTGTTTGTAGTTTGCAGACTCTTTGTCTACGCAAGGATAGTAGTAGTCACCGTTGCGGCCTTTGTCTCCCTTTTCTCCCTTGAGAGAAGCGATCCACTCAGCCTCGGTGCCAGTGAAACCAGCGTCCTTGGCAAGTTCGTAAGCGGATTTGCCGTCTACGCCGTTGGTGCCGTTGGTGCCGTTTTTACCATCTGCACCCTTGGAGGCTTTGCCAGAATCTACGAAACCTTTACCGTCACCGTAGTCTGCCCACCAATTGCCATTGTCGCCGATTTTCCAAGTAGTACCGTCTTTACCATCTTCGCCGTCGTTGCCGTCCTTACCGTTAGTAACGTCAAAATATTTGCCGTTGCTGAGGGTAACTCTGGTACCGCCGGTGATGGAAGATACGTCAGTGATTACGTATCCGTCCTTAATGAGCTGGTCGAGGTCAGCAACCTGCTTGGAGAGGCCGTCAACCTTGTCCTGAAGCTCCTTGATGTCGGACTCGTAGTCTTTCGTACAAGCGATCAGAGCACTTACAGCCACCAGGCAGGTAACTGCAAGTCTAAAAAACATTTTACGTTTCATTTTGTTAAACATTATTTTAAATGGATTATAAAATATTTATAATTCTATTTAAGTGTTTGCGCACTACGCACAAAATATTGGTCAAATATAGATATAAAATACTTAACCACAAAATTTTTTGCGGATTTATGCGCCCTATTTGTTAAAAAATGTCAATATTTTAATAAAATTTAGCCCGATAGTCCTTTACGTCAGTGTCTTGTGATATGATTTGAGTAAGGTTCTGCAACAGGGAATATGCCTTCTGGGCATTCCTGGAGTTGGCATCTGCCTCGGTATAATACTCCCCGGCGGTGGCATTGTTCACCTGGAAATAGTATGCTCCTATTGAGCCTTTCACGGGGCCTACCACTTTTTCTGCAGGAGCAGAAGCCACTGCGCCCAACAGGCAAGGCTCGGTGCTCATATCCATAGTGGTGAAGCTTATACCGTCCTTGTGGTTCACTGTGGTGCCGAATTTCTCTGCCAGGGCCTCCAGCGACTCGCTGCCGCTGACCTGGGCCTTGCAATCTGCCAGCACCTTCTCTACCTTCTTCTGATTGATAAGCTGCGTGAGGATTTCGTCCTTTACATCTTCCAGCGGCACCCTGCCCTCTTTGCGGGTCTTGGTGACTGCCGCCACAAAATAATACTTGTTGTCTACAGTAATTACGTCAGAAACACTGCCTTCTTTGGTCTTGCGGTCAAACACCCAGTGCACCACGCCGCGGGCATTTTCGCACTGCCCTATGCGCTTAGTGTCTATAGTGACCCTTTCCATAGGGATCACCGGAAGGCCCTCTTCCTTTACAATGGCGGCAAACTTCTCGTATTTGCCGTCGCTGCGGTCTGCAAGGTCTGCGGCTTTCATATTGTAGTCACGATAGGTATTGTCGCTGGGATTGATGTTCTTGCGCAGGAAAGCGAGTTTAACCTTCTGTTTGGGCTTGGTGGCCTGTTCAAGCCTGAGCACGGCCAGCATCTGGTGCTGGGTAAGATCCAGCAGGCGGGTCTCGCCCGGCTTCATCTCAAACGCCTCGTTGAAGACATCCATACCGTTTGACGCCAGGGTTTCCATTGTAACCCATCCGGTGGGCATCATCTCGGCACTGGCGCCGTCTTTGCGGACTGCTGCCAGCAGGGAGTCTGCCTTGGCGCGGTCTGTATTGGGCATCATTGCAAATGAAAGGCTCACCGAGTCGGGCAGGGTCTTGCGCTCTGCCACGCGCACAGCCATAAAGGCCTCTGCGGTGGAATCTATGGGGCTGGCTGCTGCAGCGCTGCCAAATGCGTACTCTGCAAAAGCGGGAGTGCGGCGCTCTATCTCTTCGCGGCTGTAGTAAGTGTCGTCCCAGCGGCGGTCAGAGTTCAGGGCAATGAAGTTCTTGAGATTGTCGGTCTCCTTGAACTGCTCGTAGAGAGAGTCAAAGCCGGCCTTGATCTCGTCAATGTCTTCCTGGCTGGGAACCACTTCGTAAACCACGTATTCGATGTCGCGGTTGGCGGGCTGGACAAATATGTCCTTGCGGTCGTTATAATATTTGTTGACCTCTGCTGCAGAAATCTTGATAGTGGAGTCCACGCCAAAGTTGATGGGAACCATGATCCAGTCGATATCTTTGGTCACATTGCCGTCTGCAATGGCGCGCTCAAGCTCGGGAGCGCTTAGGGTATTACTGTTGCGCAGGGCAGACACGTACTTGCTGTACATCTGGTTTGCGTATACCTGCTCTTTAAGATAATCCCAATATCTGCGGGGGGTGCCGGTCTCGTCCATATCCATCTGGGCTACGAACTCCTTTACGGCGGCGGGGCTGAAGCGCCCGTCCTCACCGGCAAACATACGCTGCTGGGCAATAACCGGAGAAGGGTTCTCGCCCTGGAGCAGGTCTACCATCTCAGCATCCTCTACGCTGAAGCCTGCATCTTTGATCTTGGGGAAGAACACTTTCTGGTTGAAGAGCTGGTTCCAGGTCATTTCGCGAACCTGGTTCTGTGTCTCTTCTGTGTTGCTGCCACCGGTGAGTGCCTGCATCAGCGCCGTGTTCTGCTCTACGGCGGTGAAATATTCGCGGTAGCTGATGGGCTTGCCATTCATCTGTCCCACGTTGTTCTCTTTGGATATACTTTGCAGGGTGGACCCGAGGGTGTTGGGGTCAATGATAAACGACAGCAGAGCCACCGCTATCAGGATAGAAATAAGAATACCGAGTTTAACACGGATTTTCTCCAATACGGCCATATCTTTACAATAGTATTTTGGTTAATCTGTTTTTAAGCGCGCAAAATTACAAAAAATTATTTAATGCGCGGCAAGGGGCCCACAAAATTCACAGTATCAATGTAAAATTTGGTGGAATCGCTCACTACCCGGCCATAAGAATCAAACGGCCTCAGAATGGTAGACTTGTTGGCCCGCTGGTCGCTGCGCAGTCCGTAACCCTGCAGCTTGCCCTTGGGCGAGGTCATCACCACATAGCAGTCGGTATATATCTGTTCCTGCTTCTTGTCCCACCAGACGGTGTCGGTGATGATACGTTCCCCTTTTATGTGATTCAGGATATTGACGTTGCCAAAGGCCATCCACTCTTCACTACGGTCGCGCATCGTGTGCTGCGCACCGGCAGATACAAGCTGGGACTCCAGCAGTCCGTCACTATTATATATATATACTTCGAAGCCTTCGCTGTAAACCTCCTTGGTAATGGAGATGGAGTCTTTTTCATATTTATAGGTGTCCATCGCCCGGCAGCGCATCTGCATTGTGAGATCTGCCTTTTCATATTCCATAGCCTTCATACCGCGCACGCTTTGCACGGGCGTGGTTTCGTAGTCTATGGACGTGGTTGCCGCGTCGTCACTGCAGGCGACGGCCAGCAGAAGGGATAAAAATAACGGTAGAGACAGGGATATCCCCGCCTCTACGCGTCTTGCTATGAAATTATTCTTTCTCGTTATTATCTTGTTCTAACGGTTGTGCTTTCGCGCAGCGAGCCGCAAGTTACGGTGTAAGCCTTGCCCTCGGTGAGGTCGTACATAAATGCGTCTGCCTTGTTGGGGAAGTATGCCGCATACTGGCCGGCCAGGGCGTTGGCCTCTGCACGGAGCGAAGGATCTACAGATGCCGCACGGTTCACGTAGTCGTAGGCAACCCAGAAGTGAGCGTGAGACTCAACTTCGTTTCCGCCGCAGCGGACGGTGCCCCAGATGGTGCCGATAAGCAGGTAGGCCTTGCCCTTGTATTCGTCGGAGAGTTCGGCGGCCTTCTTGGCGGCGGCAATCGCAGCTGCGTTGTTGCCGGCCTTTTTATAATTATAGGAGCCGAGCTCGAGATAGTAGTTTGCAAGCTGGGCGTTGTCGCCGTCGCTGGTGCTGATGGCCTCGTTCAGATATTTTACTGCATTGGCTGCATCATCCTTGCGGGCATAGAGCTTATAGAGCAGGTATGCGGAGCCGGAAGAAGGATCCTTTGCATAGAGGCCCTGAACTGCATTCAGGTAGAGGTCGCTGTCCAGGCAGTCGGCTGCGCTTAGCATCTTGACTACGCTGCGCAGGGTCTCCTCGTCGTCGGGGTTGGCCTCGTAGCGGGGAGCGAGCAGCGCCAGCATATTGTCGCAGCTTGCGATACCGCTGTTCATAAACAGTGTCTCGACATCTTTCTGCGCCTTGCGCAACTTGGGGTCATCCTTGGCTGCAAGGGCGGCATTTATTCTCTCCGAGATGGCGGTATAGTCAGACATTACCTGCTCTGCCTCCATATTGCCGTCGGCATAGAGAGATGCTGCCGTCTCCATCATCTTCACATAAACCAGGTCGATGGCCTTGTTGCCGGTGTTGTCAAAGATTTCTTTCATCTGCTCGTACTCCTTCTGAGGAACACCGTCGAACACCTTGAAATTAACGATGTCTATAGCCTTGTTATTGTAGGCAGACACTTTATTCTTGGGGAAGGTGGCAACGCGCTGGTCGTAGAGTTTCATCAGGGTGTCGATGTAACCCTTGCGGTCTTCAGCTTTCTTGTTTTTGCCGTATGCCCAGCGCATCAGCTTCTGGCCATCAATAAGCAGGTTCTGGCTGGCGGTCACGGGGCAAATCGAATAAGCCTTGCGCCAGGGGCCGATAGCCTCGGCATTGTTGCCCTGCTTCATATATTCGGTGTAGTATGAAAGATACTTTACACACTCTGCGCTGTCAGGGCCAAATCTGCCTTGTGCGAATGCGGATACTGTGAGTACTGCCGCAAACATAATTGTCAAAATCCTTTTCATAGTGTAAAGTTATTAATTAGTGTTCTACTTATATAATGTCTTGTGGAACCACGTGTCAAACAAATTGACACCTACATTCAGTTTCACATAATTCTCTTTTACCAAATTCTTTGCCAAAGTGCCAGTTTGCCCGAAATCGACGCTGAAAGCGATGGATGTAAGACGGGTGTCGGCACTCAGGCTTATGGGGAAACTTGCACCGAAGGTGATGCCCGTAGAGTTGATGGGAACGCCGTTTACGGCGATATAACCCTGATTGTGATATACCCCGGCGCGATAGGTCATACGGCGCAGATAGTGACGGAAATCATATCTGGCGGGTGTGATTTCTCCGCCCAGGCGGAAACTCTGCGCGCGGCGGGTTACTACGTCTATGCCGGGAGCGTTGTCAAACACGGTCTTGCTCCAATTCTGCATTGTGTAGTCAAAGCCGAACATCCACTTGTCGGTTTTGCGCAGGGTGAATCCGGCGCCTATTTCTGCCGGTATCTTATAATCTATAGGCTTGGTGATGTTGGACACGGTGTCCTGAGCCGTGCTGGTGGAGGCCAGCACCACGTCAGAGAAGTCGCCGCCCATTGCCCCGCCTATAAGATAGGTGGCGCCTATGGTCAGAGGCATATCCTTGGCCAGATTCACGGTGTATTGCAGGCCGGCCTTGCCGCCAAAGCCGCGGGAGACGCTGCTCCAGGTGCGGGAGATCTGGCGGAAATGGCTGTTGGTGGCAAAGTTGGTGGAAGACGCGTGCCTGGTGTTGCCCAGATAGTATATTCCGTCTATGCCTATGCTAAGGTTGTCTATGATTTTCCATCCGGCACCTATCACCAACTGATAAATGCCGCCCTTGCCCGCTTTCTGATATTGGACGTCGCCCATCTGCAGCACCACCTCGTCTGCATACTCGCGGGAAACGAACTTGTAGCCGGTGGCGGCATAGGGCATAATGCCCGCCTTTAAGGCCACCCTGTTTCCAAGGGGCACCGAGGCCACGATGTGATGGATGTTGAACATATTGTTTGCAGACCTCAACTTGCCGCTGTCGGTGTCCTCTATGCTGGTGGCTGCATCTGCAGTATATAATATGTTCTTCTGGGTTACGCCAAAGTCCAGCATAAACGCGCGGCTCTCGCGGGCGGTGACCGCCGCGGGGTTGACCCAGTTTATGACAGCGTTGTTGCGGTCGCCTATGGCAATGCCGCCCATAGCCATTGAGTTCTGGTTGCCGAGGGTTTCCAGATTGCCGACTCCGTACATAGAATAGGGAGAGAAAGCGTCAAAGGCGACGTCGCCGGACTGCGCCGATACCTTTGCCGGCAGCAGGGCCAGCAACAGGAGCGCAAACAATGAATATATGATCTTTTTTCCAGTCATATTTATGCCAGTGCAATGTGTGCCAGGCCGTCCAGTACCAGATTCTCCTCTACACGGACATTCCCTTCGAGGCCGGGCGCGAATATCTTGGCGTCTCCGCCGGTGAGTATCACTTTACGCTGCGGATGGGCGCGCATATAGCCCTCGATTTCAAATTTGATGCCCAGAATATTGCCTGCGGCCAGGGCGGTGTCCAAGTTGTAGCCTATAGTGGAGATGGTGTTTATGTCGCCTGCGGCCAGCACCGTCTGGGGCTCCACAAGGGGTATCTTGCGCGTGAAGTGGCTCAGGGCGCGGTAGCGCGTATTCAGCCCCAGGGAAATGGAACCTCCCACATAGTGGCCTTTGTCTATAAATTCTACCGTGGTGGCGGTGCCGAAATCAAAAAGGAGGATATCCTCCTGCGGCATAAGGATGCACGCCTGGTAAATGGCGGCCATACGGTCGGCGCCCATCCCGTCCGGCATATTGTCCAGATAGTTGTATGCAGCGTCGCCCGCATTTATGCGCTCTCTCACAAAATCTATATTGAAATCAATAAAGCGGCTGCAGAGAGCTTTGAGGGTCTGTTTCAGGTGCGGGTCGGAATCCCTCACCGAACTGAGAACTATGGTTTCGAACCTCTCGCGGATGATTTCGTTAAGGTTTGAAGCATCTTCTACCTTCTGCAAAGATTTGAGTTGCAGGCCGTCGTAGCGCGCAATCTTGCAGGAGGTGTTGCCGATGTCTATAACCAGATTCATCTGAAAAAGCGGTTTAAGATTGCAAATTTAGCATTTCTTGCAATAATTCCACTGCTTTTTTGACACTTCTGACTTTTTCGCATTTGACAAACAGTGAATTAGGACGCTGTACAAGTTGATATTTGTGCTGCGCGCGCTGGATATAATCCAGTATCTGGCCAAAGGTGCGGCTGTTGTAATAAGATGAACTCTGATTGGATACAAAGTAGGCCAGCATATTGCCCCCCTTGAGTATTATCTTCTCAAATCCGAGTTCTATGGCCACCTGGCGCAGGCGCACAATATTTATCAGTTCGTCCAGCTCGGGCGGCACGGGACCGAAACGGTCGGTCATCTCCGCCACAAAGCCGTCTATCAGCGCAGCACTCTTCATATTGTCCAACTCTCGGTAGAGGCGCATCTTCTCTTTAGGCACGTTTATATAATCGTCCGGGATGAAAGCCTCTATGTCGGTGTCGATATAGCAGTCCGATACCCAGCCTCCCGAAATTACGCCGCCGGCGTCGGGGGTTATTTCATCGGCATCCAGTTCGCCGCGCAGCTCGCTCATTGCCTCTGACAGAATCTTCTGATATGTTTCAAAACCCATCTCCGCAATGAAGCCGCTCTGCTCGGCTCCCAGCAGGTTGCCGGCGCCGCGGATGTCCAGATCCTGCATTGCTATGTTGAAGCCGCTGCCCAGGTCGCTGAACGTCTCTATCGCATTCAGGCGGCTGCGGGCGTCGTCAGAGAGGATTGCCTGTGAGGGAACTATCAGATAGCAGTAGGCCTTTACGTTGCTGCGCCCCACCCTGCCGCGAAGCTGGTGCAGGTCGCTGAGGCCAAAGTTTTGGGCGCGGTTTATGAGCATAGTGTTGGCGTTGGGTATGTCCACGCCGTTTTCCATAATGGTGGTAGACACCAGTATATCGTAGTCGCCGTCTATAAAGTCCAGTATTTTCTTTTCCAGTTCCACCGGCTCCATCTGGCCGTGGGCCACGCAGATGCGCGCCTTGGGGCATATCAGCCTTATCTGGTCGGCCACCGCGTCTATATCCTCTACCCTGTTGTGTATGAAATATACCTGCCCGCGCCTCTCCAGCTCGGTTTCTATAATCTCCTTTATGACGTCCGGGTCAAAGTCTATTATCTCCGTGTGGATAGGGATACGGTTGGGCGGAGGAGTGGATATTATGGAGATGTCCCTTGCCCCGAGCAGCGAGAACTGCAGCGTGCGCGGGATAGGCGTTGCGGTGAGCGTGAGGGTATCCACGTTTTTCTTGAGCATACGCATCTTTTCCTTGGCGCTTACGCCAAACTTCTGCTCTTCGTCTATCACCAGCAGTCCAAGGTCCTTGAATATTATTTCCTTGCCCAGGATGCGGTGGGTGCCTATCAGTATATCTATCTTGCCTTCGCGGAGCCTCTGGGCTATTTCACGTACCTCCTTGGCGGTTTTCAGACGGCTGATAAACTCTATGTTGCAGGGGAAGTCGTTCAGACGGCTGCGGAAGGTATGATAGTGCTGCAGCGCCAATATGGTGGTGGGCACCAGCACCGCCACCTGCTTGCCGTTTGCAACCGCCTTGAAAGCGGCGCGGATAGCCACCTCCGTTTTGCCGAATCCCACGTCGCCGCATATCAGACGGTCCATAGGATGATTGTCCTCCATATCTTTCTTGACATCCTCAACCGCCTTGTGCTGGTCGGGAGTGTCTTCATACATAAAGGAGGATTCCAGCTCCTGCTGCAGATAGTCGTCGGGGGCAAAGGCATAGCCCGGCACCGAATATCTCTCGCTGTAGAGTTTTATGAGGTCGGCGGCTATATCCTTGACCTTGCTCTTGGTGTTGTTCTTGAGTTTTTCCCAACTCTTGCTGCCCAGCTTGTATATTTTGGGAGGGGCTCCGTCGGCGCTCTTGTAGCGGCTGATGCGGTGGATGCCGTGAATAGAGACGAATATCACATCACCGTCTTTGTAGGTGAGTTTTATGGCCTCCTGCATCTTGCCGTTTATGTCGGTGCGCACCAGACCGCCAAAACGGCCCACGCCGTGGTCTATATGCACCACATAGTCGCCTATGTTGAACGACATCAAATCGTTCAGTGTCAGCCGCTCGCTGCTGGTGACCTCGCGCTTGGTCACTATCTTGTGGTAGCGCTCAAATATCTGGTGATCGGTATACCAGCACTGCTTTTCGGTGTTGCTTATGTAACCTTCGTGCAGCGAGATGGATATGAATTCTACGTTGGCCCCTACTCCCGTCTCTTCAAGGATCTGTTTCAGACGGACCGTCTGGTTCAGCTGCGGAGAAAGGATATGCACCCTGTAGCC
>JAFRRR010000025.1 GCA_017428035.1 Bacteroidales bacterium
AACTCCCCAAAAGAATTGATGTTCCATATGGCGACGTCTTTCTTGAGCCTGGAAATGAGCTCCGTATCTCTGCTGGCCAGAATGCCAAGCCTCAGGCCGGGCACTCCGTAGGACTTGCTTATGCTCTTGATAACCACCAGCTTGCTGTATTTTTCAAGGTACTCGTCCTTAAGCAGAGAAATCTCGCCGGCGTCTGCGCAAAAGTCCAGGAAAGACTCATCCACCACAAGGCTGATATCATTATGCTGAGCCCATTGCAGAATCCTGTCCATTCCGCTCTTGTCCAGGCAATTGCCGGAAGGATTGTCGGGGTTAATCAGAATCAGGGCGGAGATGCCCTTGCCAGAGAAATAGTCAATGATATCGCCGGCATCGTAGCGGAACCCGTCTTTAGTGCCGGTAAAGGCCACCACGCGCTCTGCCGGCAGCCGGTTGGGGTATTCTTCGAAAGTAGGCAATATGCAGCCGACTTTGCCCCGGATGCCTTCCATAACGGCTTTGATGAGCTCCGAAGCCCCGTTGCCCACCAGGATGTGCTCCGGCTTGATGTGGAAACCCTTGGATGCAAGCAGCGCGTTCACCGCCATCCCAGAAGGGTAGGACCTTGTGAGAGGCTCAAAGCTTGCCTTTATCTCGTCCATCATCCTTTGCGTTGGGAAGTATGGATTCACCAGATAGCAGAAGTCCAGCATCTGGGGATATCTCCAGTAGCCGCCGTATCTTTTTGAGATGGAGGCGTAGTGGCTCTCGCCGTCGGGCGCGAACATACCTGTGGCTATGTCCAGATCCTGGGCGTCATCTATCTCATACCAGGTCTGTCCGGACAGCGGAAGTGCGCGTATAGGGGCATCGTGCAGCAAAAGTATCACCTTGAGCACCTGCTCGTAATAGGCATTCTTGCCAAGGGATGTGCTGTAGGCCTCCAGAAACGGCACATAGTACCGCGAAGAGAATTCCTTGCTGAACTTGTATATGTTAACTGTCTTGTAGTAACTTTTGATGTCTTCGTAGCGGAACTCTTCCTTGTCCAGAAAACTCTTGATGCGGCAGTTTTCTCCAAGAGTCACAACGGTGCCGTCCATCCAGCTCTCATATTTGTCCACCAGCGCCAGGTTGGGGTAGGGCTCATTTACGATGGCCTGCAGCACATCAAGATTGAAAATAATGTCTGACTCCAGCAGCAGCGTATCCTCTTCAAGGAGATAATTACGGGCCAGGAACAGAGAGTAGATATTGTTGGTCTTGTCGTAGATGTCATTCTCTACATATTCTACCGGAATCCCTTTGTAATCAGTGCCCACGTGGCTGCGCACCTTGTCGCCCTTATAGCCGACTACCAGCACTATGCGGTCCACGCCCACGGCGTGCAGATGCTCCAGCGTGCGGTCTATCAAGCGTATGCCGTTCACTTCCAGCATACACTTGGTGTTGTCTCTGGTTTTGTCGCCCAGCCTTTTGCCCATCCCGGCCGCCAATATCACAGCTTGCATTTCTTTTCTTTTATAGTCCAACCTGCTAATTTATAAAAAAAAGCGCTCCCGAAAAAGGGAGCGCCCCGATTCTATGGAATGAAGCCTAGAAGCTGAACTTGTATCCTACGCAAAAGGCACCGTAGAAGGTCTGTTCCCAGTACAAGGCTTTGAGGCGGGTGCCGTTGTCGGCGGTGTCGGTCTCCTTTTCTTTACAGTAGTCGGTCAGGATATAGAAGTCGAAGCTGTTGTGCTTGTCCAGCTTCCACTCGGCGCCTATGCTGCCCCTGATGCGGTTGAGGTAGGCGTGGTTGTAGCCCAGGAACTTATAGTCGGCATAAGTCTGTGACACTGTGCTCCAGGTTGCGGAGCAGGCGGGGTCGTTGAACACGTTCCTGAACTCGATATATGCATACGGCTCCACGTGCGAGAAACCCTTATAGGCTGCTTGAAGCCGGCTTTTCAGGGCAAGGGAGTTGGGTGTGGTCTGCTTTTTTATGGCATTCACATCCTTGTGGGTCAGCTGCAGACGTTCTTTCAGAGAGAAGTTCCAGTCGCCGGCGTGGAGAGTCGCCTTGGCATCTACATAAATACGGTGCCGCATCTTCCAAACTCCTTCAGAATTTATCTTCTCTATCATATTGTAGCCGAGGCCAAACTTGAAAGTCTTATTCAGCTTGTAAGTGAGGCCCAACCCGGCGTCGTAACGGCCGATCTCGGTAAAATTGCCGGCAGTGCGGGCCTCTCCCTCCAGTTGGAGGTGCAACCCCTTGGCCAGTTTCTTGTCCAGAGTGAGCCCCACGCGGGCACCAAGTTCGGTCTCCAGCGGGTTGGTGGTTATCTGCGCCGAAGCCAGCAAGGGGAAAACAGCCGCAACGGCAATAAGTAAAATGCGTTTCATAATGCTACTGTTCTACAAAGTCCTTGGCCTTTACAAGAGTGTCTATAGAACCGCTCTGGCCTTTCTCCAGAGTGTAATAAATCTTGATAAAGGCGGCATCCTTAAGAAAATCTACGTGGCCGACCTCAAGATTGTTGATTTTGACGCCGACGCGCTTCTCCAGATCGGCTATAAGTTCTGCGCGGCGCTCCGGCACAATAAGGTCAATGCGGTCGTAGAGCACCAGTTTGGTGGAGGTGTGCTTGAGCAGCCGCTCGCTCTCCAGAATCCAGATGAGCAGCACCACCAGCAGGTTGCTCAGCGCCATAATGCCCACGGTGCCCACAGACAACTCGTAGTGCGGGTTGGGTCCGGCCGCACCCACCAGTTTATAAACCGGCGCCAGGCCGTTCATTGCCGCCAGGGCGATAATCACGAAGAGATAGGTCATCTCCCTGATAGGAACCGTCTCTGTGCGGTAGCGGATAATGCCGAAAATGGCAAACAGACCCAGCGTGAGGCCTACGCCAACCTCCACATTGCCCATAATGTAGAGCAGCATCAACATAGCCGTAGAGAACACCATAAAGGTGAAATAATAGTCGCGGCGGCGGCTCTTGCGATAGTAGAAAAACTGCACCAATATCCAGCATACCAGCAGATTCAGGAAAAACCTGATGCACAGTTCTGTGATGGACTGGCTGGTGGACATCATAGCATCTGTGATGGACTGAACGTCCATTATATTTTCGTCGGCAATATTGTATTCGCCAATGTCTTGTGCTGTGATCATATTACTTGAATTTTCTTGTTTATTGTCTTTTCTATGGTACGGACTTTTTCTTTAAACCGATTCCGTTTCACCGAGCCGTCGGTGAGGGTTATCGCCACGCAATACTTGCTTACTTTGACCGGCTTGACCCTGTTGTCCAGCAATATCCTTTTCATAGTGCTGGCGGCGTGGCCGTCCTGCTTGAGTTCTATGATAACCGCGTCTTGCAGCGACGCCTGCCGGCCGGTGCGGAAATTCTCAAAATTGAGGGCGGTGTCTATCGTGACCCTTTCGGTTTTGCAGGCATTCACAAGGGTAATCCGGTTGAAAGCGGTGGATGCCGACGGCGAAATCATATCCGCCGTGTAATCCGATTTCCTGGTCAGATATTCCCGGGCCGCCTCGTCCCCGCTGAAGTCCATCATCTCGCCCTTGTCTATGCGGGTGCGTTTCTTTTTGGTGCGGCCGTGGTTGTTCTTGCGCTTGATCTCAAGATATGCCTCGCCGGAGCTGACATACACACGGGTGCGGACTTTCTGCCGCACCAGGCGGCGATTGTGATGGTCTAGGAACATCTTCAGGCCGGGCGTGTCGTAGTAAACAGAGTAGTAGGGGCTTATCTTGGCACCTTCGGTTTCGAGCGCGCGGTAGCCGGCCGCCATCGCATCTTCCAGCACCTGCAGCAGCGTTGCTTCGCTGGTCAGGTACTTGGTGTCGATGCGGTTCTGCAGCTTCACCGAGTCCATCTCCTGAAGCGAGATGGGCTCGAAAGCTGCCGCTTTGTCTCTAACCGATGGGTTGCTATTCATCTTGAGTGATATACTCGTAAACCTTGGTGCTTTGCAGTTTGCCCTTGGGGCTATAGGTATATTGCACCTTTTTCTTGCCGAACTCGTTGTATTCGAAAGTCTTGTAATTGACCAGGCGGTTGTGCTCGTCATATACAAGCTCGCGGGTCATACGGAGGTTTGCCCCCCACTCGTAGCGTTTGCGCCATTTCTGCTTGCCGGCAGTGTCGTATTCTATCTCTTCTATCTTTTTGCCTTCGGCAGAATATGTGGTGATATGGTCTATCTGCCTTGCACCCTTGGCGCTGGTGTTCCACTCCTTCACCACCATATTCTTCTTGTTCACGGCCTTTGCAGCGGTGTCGTTCTGGGCCATCGCCGCCGGCATTGCCAGCAGAAGGCAACTTAAAAGTATGATAATCTTTCTCATAACTTGTAAAGATACATTTTTTGTAAAAAAATCCATTAGTGCCAGTGGCCGCCGCCTCCCGGGCCGCCGCCGGGGCCGAAACCGCCGCCGCCAGAATACTCTGACAGGCTGGTGGATGTGCCCCCGCCAATGCCGTCGGTGGCCCAGACGCCGCTGCAATAGGTAGAGCTGCCCACGCTCACGCCTTTATAACCGCTTTTGAGCGAAGGGGCGCTGACAACTACGGAAGATATACCGGAAGGGACTTTAAAGGCGGCGATATAAGAGCTGCCGTTATGCAAGGCGTTCCAGGAGCCGGCCGTGCAGCTCATAGTGTAGCAGGTCTGCTTCATGCTGGCTCCCTGCTCGAGGCTGGGATATGCCACCATTGTCACTCCGCTGCCTATGGTCAGAGTCTTCTGCTCGGCGCAGTCGATGGCCACTTCGGCACCGCCGGCGGTGCTTATCGCCATCACATAGCCGCCTGAGAGAGTGAGATTGCCATTTGCATCGAGAGCATCATTCCTGGACGAGAAGGCGTATATGTATCCGCCGGAAATATTCATGTTGCCAGTCGAGTTGATGGCATCGTCGGCGCTTGAGCTGGCATAGACTTCGCCGCCAGTCATGTTAAATGTGTCTTTGACTTCGAAAGCCTCGGACTTGGAGCTGGACACAACCACCTTGCCTCCGCTGATGGTGATTCCGCCGTCGTTGGCGGTCACACGGTTTTCGCTGCCCACGGACCAGCCTATCTTTATGCCCTTGCTGGAGACGTCGTTGCTCTCGCTGCCGGTGGTCGTGATAGTGAGGGTTCCGCCGCTGATGCTGCTGTCGGAGATCACGCCGGCCTTGCCTGTGCCTGAATAAGTCTCGCTGCCGGCTCGCACGCCCTTGCCTCCCGTGCCGGAATTGGTGATGGTCACCACGCCGCCGGTCATCTTGAAGTAGTTGTCGGCCTTGATTCCGGCAGTACCCTTGTACTCGGCATCTTCGCTGTCATAAGCCACTCCGCCGCTGATGTTTATGGTGGTGCTGCCGCCCTCTACAAGCACATAATCGTCGCTTGTGATGCCTTTTTTCATAGCCGCCCTGGCAGTGATGTCAAGATTGCCGCCGGAAATTTGCACATAGTCGTTGGCCTTGACGCCGTGGCCCGCGGCACTGCCGGCCGTGACTGTGATTGAAGGCGAATCTGAGAAGGCTATGTGGTCGTCTGACACAATGCCGCTCTTGCCGGCGCTGTTCTGGCAATTGACTGTGAGAGAGCCGCTTCCGCTGAACAGTAACGACCCTTCGCTGAACAGTACGCCCTTGCAGTCTTCGCCGTCGGTGGGGTATTGGGCGCTGCCGGAGTCGCTAAGGGAATTGCTGCCGGTGACCTCCATATAAGTCAGGCGGCCGCTCTGGATATTGATGGCGGCGCCATCCCGGTTTGTCAGGTTAAGGCTTGAGAGCCTCACAGCCTGGCGGGCTTCGCTGTAGAGTTTGAACGAGCCGTTTGCAGACTCACCTGTAAGAATATAGAGGATATTTTCGCTGCCAGTATAAGTAATAACTACTGAACCGCCGTCAGAGGCAACCGAAAACTGGTCTGAGGTTCCGGAGACAGAAGCCCCGTCTGAAGAATAGGTGACGGTGACCTCGCCATTGAAATCGACTTCCGATATACTGCCGTCCGGCTGGCCGTCGCCGCTGCTGCCGCTGTCGCTGCTGCTTGCCGGATCGTCGGTTATTTCCAGAATGTCTCCCACACATCCTGCTGCACATATAATAGACAGCAGGGCTATCAACAAGTAAATCTTTTTCATAAGAGTATTAGTTATTTGTACCCGGGTAAAGGTTTATGTTGTGAAGGTAAACAAAAATCGTGTCGCTTTCGGCCGGTTTCGCTTGTTGAAAGCCGTTTTTAAACGTTTATTTAACGAACGCCCGATTTTTTCGAACGAAAAATTCATATTTTTGCTGACGATATGCCCTCATATAAGAAACAGGAAAACCTTTTGTACGCCGCCCTATGGGTGTTGCTGCTGGTGGTGCTGCCGCTGGTGACTATTCCCCAGATATGGCACGGCGCGCCCCCCGATGCGGCATCGCAACTGGGGGCTTCGGCATCGCAGCTGGCAGGACAGGCGCCGACGGTGGAGGCCCCGGCATCGCAACTGGCAGGCCAGGCCGGAATGCCGTCCCGCTCGATATGGCGCGAAGTGGCTATGGTGTGGCTGGGGTTGCTCCCGTTTCTGCTGCTGTTTCTGGCACACAACTACCTGGCGGTCCCGTTTATCAAAAAGGGCAGGACCAAGATCTATCTGCTGGTGCTGGCGGCCCTGATTGCCCTGTGGGCGCTTTGGTGCTTCAAGTTTGGCCATAAACCGATGGATGGCGGTCCGTTTGGCGGACCTGGCCCGTTCGGCGGCCCGGATGGGTTTGGCGGCCCCGGCGGTCCGGGAGAGATTGGTGGGGCTGGTGGTCCGGGCGAGTTCGGTGGGGCTGGTGGCCCGGGCGCTCCCGGAGACACCATCGGCCTTGGGCCGCAGCACGGCGGGCCCCAAGGTGGTCCTGGGCTGCCTCCCGGAGGACCCGGAATGCACGGACGGCCTCCGATGCGCCCCTCGCTCTCCAACTTCTTCCTGGGGCTGCTTCTTCTGGGAGTGAACCTGGGTGTAGTGTACTTCTTCAGGGCAAGGCAGCAGGGCAGGGCGCTGGCCGATATGCAGCAAAAAAGCGCCGCCCAGCCGGTTCCCGAGCGAGCTCTTTTCTTCAAAAACGGGCATCAGAAGGTGCGCATACCGGTCTCCGATATCCTGTATGTAGAGAGTATGGGCGCCTATGTGAAAGTCTTTAGCTCTGGCCAGGATCCGGGTGTGTATCTGGGCAGCCTCAAGTCGGTTGCAGACGCCGCCCCAGAAGCGCTGGTGCGCATCCACAAGTCCTTTATAGTGAATCTGTCAAAAGTGAAACAGGCCGGCAAAACGTCGGTCACTCTACTGGACGGAACCACACTCCCGGTGGGAGAAGCCTTCTGCGAGGCCTTTACCCGGGCCTATACTAACCAAGGAAATTCTTGATGTTGTCTATGGTGCGCTCCAGCAGCAGGGCGCGGGCCTCGTTGCTGGTCCAGGCGACGTGGGGCGAGAGACTTGCCCGCTCGAGATGCCTCAGGTGCAGCAGTGGATTGTCTGCAGGCAGCGGCTCTTTGGTAAAGACATCCAGCCCGGCCCCGGCAATCGTGCCTGCGTCCAGCGCAGTCGCCAGATCCGCCTCGTCCACAATGCCGCCGCGGCCCACATTGATAAGGATGGCCGTGGGCTTCATCATCTTCAGCTCGGGGGCGCCAATCAGGCCGCGGGTGCGCTCGTTAAGCGGCGCGTGTATCGACACTATGTCGCTGGTTTTCAGCAACTCTTCCAGCGACAGGGAAGGGTAGTCCTTGCAGTGGCCGGTGCCCGAGGTAGAGAAGTAGGTCACCTTCATCCCGAAAGCCTGCGCCACGCACGCCACGCGGCTGCCGATGCGGCCCATACCTATAATGCCAATCTGCTTGCCGGCCAGCTGCGGCCAGGGGCGGGTGACGTCGGTGAAAAGACCCGATGCCGTCCACGCGCCGCTCTTTGCAAAACTGTCCCAGGCGGGGCCGTGACTAAGCAGCGCAAAGATGTGCATAAAGGTCACGTTCATCACACTCTCGGATGAATAATCGTCCACATTCCGCACTGCGATTCCGCGGTCTGCCGCCGCTTTCAGGTCAATATTATTCACGCCCGTCGCAGTCACGCAAATCAACCTCAATTGCGGTGCAACGGCCATAATATCACCGTTTATAACAACCTTGTTGCTAATGGCAATCTCGGCATCTTTCAGACGTTCCGCCGTCTGATCCGGGGCCGTGCGGCCATAAACCTCCAGCGTCCCGAACTCGCGAAGGCGTCCGGCAATCCCGGCCTCCTCCAAATAAGCGCCGCCGCCCAGCGTGTCGGCATCCAGAATCACAATCTTCATATACAAAAAGTGTTTAGTTGCGTAAAGGTAGTAAAAAAGCCAATCAGTTGCCATCTTTATTCCGTGCCCAGATACTCACGATAGTTCCCCAGCATCTTGCATTGCCGTTCAACCCACTGACGCCACTGGATGCGCACCGAGCTACGATTACTCTTTCTCGCCCGTCTTTCATACCTTCAATGACTTTGATTTCAGGTTGAAGGGAAAACCGTTTGGGATTAGTACAGCAGCTAGCTCGGAGGGGCTATGAATTGGAAGGGAAGCTGTCGTTGATGCGCACGGGAAGGCATCTTAGAATGGCTCTGGGGCGGGGTGGCGGTGCTCATACCCCCGATATCGGCCCTATGCGCACGGGACCCCTCGCCAAACGAGCGTTTCGCTGGCCTCCCCGTGCGCATCAAACTCTTTTTTGCAGGACCGAAGGATTATTTCCATATTTGTATAGTAAGTTTTCATCCGAAGTCATCGTTTGGGTGGCGGGAGAATGAGGCGAACGAAAACGATGAACATACACTACTACCATATTTGCGCCAATGGCGCCGATGTCCGCGATTTCATAATAAGCCGCAAAGACTATTACGCAGCTTTCAATCTGATTGCTGTGTGCGCTGCCAACACCAAGGTCACAATCCTCTCATTCTCACTTGAGGACAGCCATCCACACATATTCCTAAGTGGTAGTCCGGAGGCCGTGGCCCAGTTCAAAACCCTCTTTGAACAACTTTATTCAAAATATGTTTCGGCCACCCGCGGCGGCGGTACCGGATTCTTGTTCCATTGCGAATTATATCCGGTGACTGACAATCAGTATCTTACAAGAGTGGCGACCTACACCATTATCCAGCCCACCAAAGATGGTAAGCCCGTACTCTTTTTTGACTACCCCTGGGGCACCGGATCCCTTTACTTCAGGAGGCCTAACCGTACGCCAATTTGGTATTATGACGATGCGGGTAATATCCATACGCCCAAGCGGTTTGGTGATCTGACAGCCAGGGAGCGGCGGGCTATTCTTCATACCCGCCGGTTTTCTATTCCCAACGACTGGCTTGTCTGCAATGGTTTTATCTTGCCATCCAATTATGTGGATGTAAAGGCATTCGAGGCCATATATCAAACCCATAACAGATATCGGGTTTTTATTGCCAGTCCGGCAAGGATAGAAGATGAACTCAAAGCAAGAATGGCGGAGCAACGCGGAATCACAATGGAAGATATGGAGGCCCGACGACTTTGCAACGAGCTCTGCAAACAAATGTTTTTCACCCGTGACACACGCAAGCTTTCAGCCACTGAGAGAGTTCGTCTTGCGCAGGCTCTACGCCGCCAGCACCGCCTGACTTACAGGCAGATAGCGACACTGGTCCACCTCCCCGAAACCGAAATACGAGCCTACGCTCACTGATATGCTTTGAGTCCCAGCCATACCCTACGGCGGAGTTTCGTAATTTGGATCCAATCACAGCGCGGGCGTATGCTGACCCTGCTCGGAATGGTATGATGTTGTGGAAGGGAAGCTGTTGTGGATGCGCACGGGACCCCTCGCCAGACGGGCATCTCGCGGGCCTATGCGTGCGCATCGCGAACGAAAATCGGGAGACCACGATGATCGCCAGTGTTTTCACGACATAATGGGAGAAATACGAGAATCCTCCAATGCAACTCAGGCAATTTGGCGAAAACCGTTTTGGGTGCGCACGGGAAGGCATCTTAGAATAGCTCCGGGGCGGGGTGGCGGTGCGCATACCCCCGATATCGGCCCTATGCGCACGGGACCCTTTGCCAAACGAGCGTCCCGCTGGCCTATGCGTGCGCATCGCGAACGAAATCCTCCCATCCAGGGGGCAATAGTTATGTGTGGGCACGCCAACCTTTGCCAAACGAGCGTCCCGCAGGCCTCTGCGTGCGCATTCCGAACCAATTACCGCATTGTGTGGAATACCGTGGGCGCTAAGCTGACTAGGTCGGGAGGGGATGCGAAAGAGAAGGGGAGTTGTCCTGGATACACACGGTGGCACAACAAAAAACTCAATGTTGTTATGGGGAGGCTAGTTCGAACGTGGTTATCATACGATAACTAATGGCCCTAAAAGAACCCTGATTATTTTCTCATGACCGAAATTATTCGTAATTTAGCATAATTATACGCGTGCAAGAGCAGCTTTAATGACGGTTATTTTGCCGCTGGAATATGTAATTGGCTCATTCCCAAATCGGTATAGAGATTGGGATGAACTGGGACTTTGTGTCTGACTACACAGAGAGCTTTTTTTATACGCGCGCGAGCGCGCTCCCTCCTGAGCGCCCGCGCGAGATTGAAAGAACAATCCTTCCCGGCGTAGAGCTCGCATAGGTGCTAAAAGAGAAAAACCGAATTAAGGGATGAAAAACGACAATTTGGATACAGTCCGCTGGTACGTGATGCGTGCCTACAAAAATGAGAAGAAGGCAGAGGAGGCGCTGGGTGCCCCCGGCGGGCTGGAGTTTTTCATTGCCAAGCAGTACGCGGTGCGGGAGTACCACGGTGTAAAGAGCAAGCACCTGGTGCCGGCAATCCCCGGCATGGTGTTCGTCCACGCCGGCCACGACCAAATCGTGGATTTCAAGCAGCGCGGCAATAACTTCTTGCAGTTTGTCACCTGGAAGAAAAGCAGCGGCCCGGAGTACCTCACCGTGCCCGACTCCCAGATGGACAACTTCATAAAGGTCGCAAGCCGCTACGACATAGAGACGGCATACCTTCGCCCTGACGAAGTGGACCTTAGTGCCGGCACGCGCGTACGTATCCTCGGCGGCCCGTTCAATGGGGTAGAAGGGGTGTTTATGCGTGTCAGCGGCAAGCGCAACCGCCGCCTGCTGGTGCAGTTGGAAGGCATCACCACCCTCGCCACCGAGATTAGTCCTGATTTGATAGAAGTAGTAAAATGATTAGTTACCCCCTTCGCTGAACCGCTCAGGGTGGTGTGAGATAATGAACTGATGTGTCTGTTTCGAAAGCATAGCGCCAATTTGGCGGAGGTGTTCAGCGGATATACCGACTGGCACTGCCACATTCTGCCGGGAGTGGATGACGGCATCCAGACTATGGACGATGCTCTGGCTGTACTCAGGCAGTACGATGAGTGGGGCGTGAGTGATGTGTGGCTGACGCCGCACATTATGGAGGATATCCCCAATACCACAGCAGCCCTCAAGGCGAGATTCGAGGAATTGAAGCAGGCCTATACCGGTTCCGTGAGCCTCCACCTGGCTGCTGAGAATATGATGGACAACCTTTTTGAGGAAAGGCTGGCGGCGGGCGACCTGCTGCCCATCGGCCCCAAGGGTGACCACCTGCTGGTGGAAACCAGCTACTTTAACCCGCCTATGGACCTTTGGGGTACCATAGACAAGATTAAGGAGAAAGGCTATAAACCCATCTTGGCTCACCCGGAGCGGTATGTCTATATGACCTACGACGACTACGACCGTCTCAAAGCAAAGGGCGTGCTGTTCCAGATGAATCTGTTCTCGCAGGCTGGCGCCTATGGGAAATTTGCCCAAAAGAGGGTGAAACGCCTCCATGAGAAGCACTACTACGACATCAGTGGCACCGACCTGCACCGACTGAAAATGCTCGCCGCCAAATGGCCGGCGCCCATCCATACAATCTAACCCAACTGAACTATATGACCCTCAAGAGTCTTTTCAATAAGGTTTCCAACACATACCTGAGGCGCGAGATAATCTTTGCAGCCGACATTTTGCTGTCGCTGGCGGCATCGCTCATAATGATTTTCGGCACCGCAGCCATCTTGAACTACAAGTTCTACGGCCCCGGCTGGCTGATGATTTATCTGGGCACCGCGCTGGTGGCATCCATAGCGATGTTCCTGATCACGCGCACCCCCCGCATAATTATCCGCCATCTGAGCGTCAAAGACTTTGGCCCGTTCCTGCTGGCATCGGCGGTCAAGGGCATCGCCATTTTGCTTGCGATGACCTTGATGCACTTCTGGTCAAAGATGCTCCTCCTTCTGGTATTGATGGATGTACTGCTCACCCTTCTGTTCCTGGTTGGTGTCCGTCTTGTTATGATTGCGCTATACGACTATCTCAACCGCAAGTTACTGGAGCGGTATCCCAAACAGCGCATTCTCATCTACTCCACTGGCGACAAGAGCGTAGCTGCCGTCAAGCGGCTTCAGAACTCCAAGCACTACGACATAAAGGGCTTCATAGAGCGTGGCAGCCACTCCAAATACATCCTGGAACAGCTTCCGGTTTACGCTTTCAGCAACACCGATGACCTGGACAGAAACGTCCGCAACCGTGACATAGAGGCGATACTCTTTGCCAAGGACACCGACGCCCAGGCAGAGGAGGATGGACTTATCAAATATTGCACCGGCCGTGGCATAAAAACCCTCATTATCCCCAGCGTGGACGAGGTAGAAGACGGACAGCCGCTGCTGCACCCTCGCGAAGTAAAGCTGGAAGACCTGCTGGGCCGCAAGGAGATAGTCATCTCTATGGATGCAATCCGCGCCAATATGCAGGGCAAGACAGTGCTTGTCACCGGCGCCGCCGGCAGCATTGGCAGCGAGCTGGTGCGCCAGCTGTCGCACTTCGGCGTGAAGCAGGTGGTGCTTTACGACAACGCCGAAACCCCTATGCACAACCTCCGCCTGGAGCTTGAAGACAAGTTCCCCAACCTGAGCTTTGTGCCGGTGATAGGCAGTGTGCGCCATCCCGAGCGGCTGGACTACGCCTTCCGCCACTGGCGCCCGCAGGTAGTGTTCCACGCCGCCGCATACAAGCACGTCCCGCTTATGGAAGAAAACCCCTGCGAGGCGGTGCTGGCCAATGTCTACGGCTCCCGCAACGTCGCCGAAAAATGTCTGCAATATGATGTGGAGCAGATGGTTATGATATCCACCGACAAGGCCGTGAATCCCACCAACATTATGGGCTGCACCAAGCGTCTGGCAGAAATCTACGTCCAGAGCCTTGGCCTTGCGGTAGAGAAAGGCGAGGTCAAGGGCCGCACCAAGTTTGTGACCACCCGCTTCGGCAACGTGCTGGGCAGCAACGGCAGCGTGATACCCCGTTTCCGCGAGCAGATTGCCCACGGCGACCCAGTGACGGTGACCCATCCCGACATCAACCGCTTCTTTATGACCATTCCCGAGGCCTGCCGCCTGGTGATGGAGGCCGCCACCAAGAGCACCGGCTGCCAGATATTCGTGTTCGATATGGGCCAGCCGGTGAAGATTGACACCCTGGCTCGCCGTATGATACAGCTGGCTGGCTTCACCCCCGACAAAGACATCAAGATAGAATACACCGGCCTGCGTCCCGGTGAGAAACTCTACGAAGAAGTCCTGGCCAACGACGAGAACACCCTCCCTGCATTCCACGAACGCATACGCATAGCCAAAGTGCGGGAGTACCCCTTTGAAGAGGCCGCGGACTATATCGCCAGGCTAGAAGACCTGGCCCGTAAAGTCAATATCCCCGAGATGGTGAAACTTATGAAAGAGATAGTCCCGGAATACAAAAGCGAGAATTCGGAATTTGCATCCTTTGACAAATAAACAACAACAGATATGAAACTTTACACTAAACTTTTGCTGGCAATAGGCATCATTGCGGTGGCATCCTGCGCCACGCCCAAGGATATCGCCTATCTCCAGGACATTAAGGGCGAGACCTCCATCAAGGCGGACAAAGCCGAGCCGATACGGCTCAAGCCGATGGACCAGATTTCTATCATCGTGAACAGCCGTGACCCGCAAGTGACCGCTATGTTCAACCTGCCGTACTACTCCAACCGTATCGGCCAGACACAGTCTATGTCAGACGCAATGACAAGCGGAGGTGCTTCGTCGTCTCAGGGGATGTCAGGCTACACCGTAGACAGCCAGGGTTACATAGATTTCCCTGTGCTGGGGTTGATCCAAGTCGGTGGCCTCACCCGCGAGGAGGTCACTGAAAAAATCAAAGAAGAACTTTTGGACAGCCGTCAGATCAAAGACCCGGTGGTAACTGTGGAGTTTATGAACTTGGGATTTGCCGTGCTAGGCGAGGTGACCCGTCCCGGCCGCTATAAGATAGACCGCGACCGGTTTACGGTGCTGGATGCACTGGCCCTGGCAGGCGACCTCACCATAAACGGCCGTCGCAGCGATGTGATGCTGATTCGTCACGACGGCAACAAAGACCATGCTTACTATCTGAACCTGTTGGATTCTAAGGAACTCTATGCATCCCCCGCATTCTATGTAGAGCAGGGCGATGTGATATACGTTACACCAAACGACAAACGGATGCGCGAGTCCACAGTAAACGGCAACAACGTCCGCAGTGCATCATTCTGGTTCTCGCTGGCATCGCTGCTCACCTCTACGGCAGTATTGGTACTCAGATTCGTATTACCTTAATCGACTATGGAAAACAACAACATAAACAACAGCGCGCAGCAGCCGGAAGAGAGCGGTCTCTCTCTGCGCGATATCCTGGCCCTGTGCATCAGTCATTGGAAGTGGTTCCTGCTCTCTTTGATAGTCTTTATGCTGGGCGCCACCTACATCATTTTAAAAACCGTCCCGGTATATACCCGCAGCGCATCCGTCCTGATCAAGGAGGACCGCAAGAGCGGCAGCATCGGCGGCGACATCTCCGGAGACTTCAACAATATGGGATTCGGAGTTACCCGTGTCAACGTCAACAACGAGATTGTCAACTTCCGCTCTCCCGACCTGATGCTGCAGGTGGCCAAGAACCTGAATCTGGACGTGGACTACAAGCTCAAGGGGTTGAGGTATTATCATACCATTTACGGCAGCAGCCTCCCCGTACAGGTCAACTTCCTGGACCTCTCCCAAAGCCGGGGCAGCGGAATGCAGCTGACTATGGATGACTCTTCTTCTGTGACCCTGCACGACTTTACAAAAGGCAAAGATGCGATTGCATCCGGAGCAATTAAGGTGTCATACGGAGATACAGTGGATACTCCCCTTGGCCGTTTGTCTGTCACCCGCAGCGAATACGCCGACAAGGTGATTCTTGACAGGCCCATCTATGTGACCCGCACCAGCCCTCAGGCTGCTGCAGGCAGCTGCCGCGGCCGCCTGACCGCCGCCCTCAGCGACAAGAACACCACAATCATCAATCTTGGGTACCGCGATGTAAACACCCAGCGGGCAGAGGATGTATTGCGGATGGTGATAAATGTCTATAACGAAAACTGGATCAAGGACAAGAACCAGATAACCACATCTACCAACGAGTTCATCGCAGAGCGTCTTGCTATAATTGAGGAGGAACTGGGAAGCGTGGACAAAACCATAACCAGTTACCGCAGTTCCCACAGTCTGCCCGATGCCCGCACTGCCGTGCAAATGGGTATGCAGATGAGTGCAGAGGCCACAAAGCACGTGATGGAACTAAACAACCAGCTCTCCATAGCGAGGTTCCTCCAGGGCGATGTCCGCGGGGCCTCTCGCAGCGCGTTGCTCCCCGCCAATGTTGGCCTGGACGATGTCAGCACACAAGGGCAGATTCAGCAGTACAATGCCACTATGCTGCAGCGCAACCGCCTGGTGGAGAGTTCCAGCGAAGAGAACCTTTTGGTTCAGGATCTGGACCAGCAGCTGTCTGCTTTGCGCAGCTCAATCCTGACTTCATTGGACAACTATATCAAGGCAATCAACATTCAGATCCAGAGCGCGCAGCGTGCCCGCAGCAGCAGCGAGGCCCGCGTGAGCGACATCCCCCTGCAGGCTGGCCAGTTGCTCAGCGACGAGCGTCAGCAAAAGGTCAAGGAGGCTCTCTACCTCTATCTGCTGCAGAAGCGAGAAGAGAACGAGCTCTCCCAGGCCTTCACGGCCTACAACACCCGTGTGGTGGCCAGCCCTCACGGCAGCAACGCCCCCATATCCCCCAACAGGCAGAGGATTTACCTGATTGCGCTGTTGCTGGCGCTGGCTATTCCCTTCCTCTGGTTCTATCTCAGGGAAGTGACCAATACCACCGTGCGCGGCCGCAAGGACCTTGAGAATCTTTCCCTGCCATTTCTGGGCGAACTTCCGGCATTAAACAAGCAGCGGAAGATGTTCCGCCGGCTTAAGATATCCGACAAAACCGAAGACCGCAAGATTGTGGTCAAACCTCACAGCCGCGACGTCATCAACGAGGCTTTCCGCGTGGTCCGTACCAACCTGGAATTTATGCGCGGCAAGGATACCGGCAGCGCAGTGCTGATGGTGACCTCGTTCAATGTGGGCGCCGGCAAGACCTTTGTGTCTGCCAATCTCTCCACGGCCCTCTCCATTAAGGGCCGCAAGACCATCATCGTGGACCTTGACCTTCGCAAGCGCTCTCTCAGCGCCCTGGCGGGTCAGCCCCGGGAGGGTGTGGCCAACTACCTGAGCGGCCTTACAGATGACTGGAAGTCTCTGGTGGTTCACGAGCTCTCCGGTAACTCAATCGATGTCCTGCCCGTGGGAACTATGCCTCCAAATCCCGCCGAACTGCTGGGAGAGGAGCGTCTTGGCCAGCTTATAGAGCAGTTGCGCAAAGAGTATGACTACATTGTGCTCGACTGCCCGCCCATAGAGATTGTGACCGACGCCGACCTGGTGGCGCCGCTGGCCGACATCACCCTGTTCGTGATCCGCGCTGGCCTTATGGAGCGCGGTATGCTGCCCCAGATAGACCGCTACTACCTGGACAAGAAATACAACAATATGACCCTGCTGCTCAACGGCACCGAGTCTTCCGGCAAATATGGATATAAATACGGCTACAAGTACGGCTACAAATACGGCTACGGCAAATATGGTTCGTACGGATATGGCTATGGCAATGATAAAGAAAAAGAGAAAGCATGAAACTGATAGAATTACCCTATGCGATTGACGCGCTGGAGCCCGTCATCAGCGCCCAGACCCTCTCTTTCCACCACGGCAAGCACCTGCAGACCTACGTGGACAACCTTAACAAGCTCATAGCCGGCACTGAATACGAAACCATGCCGCTGGAGCAAATCGTGAGCAAGGCACCCGCCGGCCCGCTGTTCAACAACGCCGGCCAGGTGCTCAACCACAATATGTACTTCACCCAGTTCAAGACCCACGATCAGGTCGTGGGTGACAATAAAGCCGTCATGCCCGGCCCGACCGGGCATCTTAAGGTGCAAATCGAGAAGCAGTGGGGCACCCTCGACGCCTTCAAGGCCGAATTCGAAGCCAAAGGCGTCGGCTTGTTTGGCAGTGGTTGGGTTTGGCTCCAGTCAGACGCAGCCGGCGAGTTGTCCATTGCCCAGTATGCCAATGCCGACAACCCCGTCGCCCACGGCCTTAAGCCTCTGCTTACCTTCGACGTCTGGGAACACGCCTACTACCTCGATTACCAAAATAGGAGGGCGGCGCAGCTAAAGGAACTGTGGAATATAGTGGACTGGAAGGTGGTTGAAAACAGATACACCGCTTAAACAAGATATATTATGGGCGTTTACGAAGAACAGATAGTTCCAATCAAGATATCCCGCCTTGCAGAATATGTAGCCCAGCGAAAGCGAATCTCTCTGGAGGATGCTCTATCGTACATCTATCTGAATCCTCTTTATGAGCAGATGTACGACGAAGGGCCAAAGTGGTGGTATCTGGGCACAGAGGCGCTTTACGAGGAGTTTGAGAATGCTCGCAGGGAAGCAACCCGGGAAATCAAACAGGAGGCGTTCGAATTCTATACATATTGCCTCGAAAAATATGCCCTGGCAAAAGGCCTTACCGGATTGCAGACATTATCACTGTTCAAACGTTATGGCGCCGACGACTACCTGATTGAGCATTACGATCTTCTACATACTCAGGGAACTGGCTATGTGATTGACGAATTGGACCGTTTTATTAACAGGAGAAAGAAGAAATGAGACTATATCACGGATCTGTTGTGGAGGTTAGAAAACCCAGTTTACGCTATGCCAGAAAGAAGACCGACTTTGGCAGAGGCTTTTATACGACTACCCAGAAAGAGCAGGCAGAACATTGGACCACCATCAAGATAGACAGGGCAAAGGATGCCAAGAGAAAGGTGGTGTCTGTATATGAATTCGATGAAGCCATTCTTGCCGAGCCGGATATCAATATCCGGGAATTCAAAGGCGCCGACGAGGCTTGGCTCAACTTTGTAGTTGATAGCCGTAAAGGCATTCAGCACGACTACGACCTGGTTTTTGGCCCCGTCGCCAACGACAAGGTTTTTACGGTAGTGAATTTGTATGAAAGCGGTGTCCTGGACGCCCCGGCTGCCATATCAGAGCTCAAGGCATATAAAACATACAACCAGCTGTCGTTTCACTCGAAACGTGTCCTGGATGCACTTAAGTTTGTTGAGTCGTACGATGTGTAGGGTTGAGATAACTTAATTAAACAGTACACACCCCGTCATTGCCGGCCTGCCCTTCCGTCATTGCCGGCTTGACCGGCAATCTCTGAGATGCCCGATCAAGTCGGGCATGACGAAAAATAAAACCAAATGCATGACGAAAACAATATATTTTGGTTGATAGACAATGGAGAAAGGAGGATATGTATATTTTATGACCAATAAGTCTAACAGGGTGTTGTATGTAGGTGTGACGAATAACCTCTCTAGACGTATCGGTGAACATGCAGAAGGCCGCGGGGCAGCGTTTACAAACAAATATAATTGTACTAAGCTGGTATATTTTGAGGTGTTTCCTGATATTGAGCAGGCCATTGTCCGAGAGAAGCAGATTAAGCATTACAAGCGCGAATGGAAAGATGCTCTTGTTAACAAGATGAATCCGGAGTGGCGTGATCTGGCCACCGATATTGCCGGGATGACGGGTTTTACAACTGAGCCACTCCGAACCTGCCTGGAAGAACCATCTGCATCAGAGCGAGACAATCCCATTTTCTGATGCGTTTACGCTGAGGGCAGTGTGAGATTAAAGTTGAGATTATTATAATCGTGTACTGGAAGGACCTTGAATGGATATTTGGATAGTTTACTAAAAATGTCAATGACGAAACATTACTTCAAAACATCTTTTTTTAATCTAACAGACCATCTAAGAGATTATATCATATCTTTTCAAGATACAGCAGATAGCAGGACAGCTAAGAGATTTAGGAGAAAGGTGACGAAGTTAGAAAGAATGATTAATAGCTGAGAAACGTAATATTCAGTAATATTCATTAGCTATATTAATGGTAGTATTATGATAGACGATAGTAAATTTCCTCATTTCGTGCCAGACAAGCCGGCTGGGGTTGATTGTTTTGAAGGCCACTCGCAGGAGCGGTTGGCTCATTGTCTGTGTGATTATATTAGGATGGAGGATGCCAACCCAAGAGAAAAAAACGAGAGAGGGGACTCTATGCCTAGTCTCATCGGTCTGGATGTCCTGTACATGGCCAGTTGCAGCATCATTCGCGAGGCGAGTAGCAGTGAGCATGGCCCGCAGTTGAGAGTGGTGTGAAAAGGAAAAAAGTTGTTTGCGACACCGTGTATCTCGAGCACTGCGGCTCGGTATATGTGAGCATTAAGGGCGACGGCCCGGTAAGCAGTAACCCTCCTATGGCGGTATCCTCAAATGGTTTTTTGGAATCCTATGTGCATTGATAGTATTAGTGGTAACCATTATACTCTGTTTGTAGATGACTCTCTAACGAGGGCCTACGCATCAGTGCGTATAAATAAAAAGATCTGAGTGATTATTGTCGTATAAACACAACTATAACGAGTCACGTCAGTTATTATTTGTGAATAAGCGTTATATTTGAAAACGAATTGTTTGAGATATAGTTATGGAAAGAACAGTTAACAGCAGACAGTTTTGGGCGGAGGAGAGTGGCCTTCTGCCTATCCATCTATCGCCTGTCAGAGAGAAAGCACAGTATATCTTACTAGATGGTGGCTTATATGATTTCTGTTTGGACCTGACTGGCGAGGAAGCCAGTGCTGCTGACTATTTCTCTGCTGCGTGGTCATCGGATGTCAAGAACTATATCGCCCTTGAAGGAGATAACTTCATAGTCCACAATTGGAGCCGTAAGACAAGTGAGAAAGTGGCCGTTCATCTGGTGCGTGACAAGTTCCAGGCTTTTCTCAAAATTCTTAATTCCACCACCTACCGAACTTCTGACGACGTCGCGCCTTTCATCCTTGGCCTTTTCTCCCAGTTGCGAAATTTGACTCAGGAACGCCGTGAGCCGGAGGAGGCCCTCAATCTTCTGTTCAAATTGCTCATAACGCTGCAAGAGGAAGATCTCTCACAAGCCACATGTGATAAGTGGGGCATTCTGAATGTTCACGAGCCCGTAGGTTTTGATGCTCTGCAGGACTCTATTCGCCAAGGTGTTCGCCGCATAAGTCCCAATTTGGATTACATCTTGCGTCATGGTTCAGGACCGTTGTTTGAGGCCGCTCACCGTGAGGCCTTGTATTTTGATTCGCAAATCAATCTGTTTGGAGAGGTCTCGTCGCATATCGGTTATGCCAGTTCTCCGAAATATACCGGTGTACATTACACCCCTCGCTATCTGGTCAGAAGCATCGTTGAAAACGCGTTGAAGAGTCTTGATTTGAATCGTCCGAGCCTAACAGTACTTGACCCCGCCTGTGGCTCTGGCGCATTTCTCCAAGAAGTGCTTAAGCAGTTGAGGGAGAAGAATTATCAGGGCAGTATCACCTTGAAAGGCTTTGACATATCTACAATGGCCGTTCAGACATCCAGTTTCCTGCTCAACTATGAGAACCGTTCTCAATGGAATAGCCGGATAAATGTCCAAATCACCCCACACGATTCCCTTTCTGAAGATTGGGGCGACAACGATTTGATTTTGATGAACCCTCCGTTCATTTCTTCAGAGCTTATTAAGGATGCTGACATAAAGGAGAAGGTTAATACCATTTTGGCCGACCTCCAGATGAAAAAGCGCCCCAATATGGCTGCTGCATTCTATTACAAGGCTATTCAGTCTCTGAATGACAAAGGTGTCTTGGGTGCTGTGTTGCCTTCATCGTTGTTCATACAGGATCAATATCAGCCTTTGCGTAAAGTTTCCCTACAAACCGTGAAATTGGAGACGGTAGCTCAGTTGGGTAACTTTGTGTTTAACGATGCACTGGCCGATACCAGTTTCCTCATTGCACGCAAAGAAGATAACCAGCA
>JAFRRR010000026.1 GCA_017428035.1 Bacteroidales bacterium
ATGACGCACTTGGCGATGCGGGTACCGGGGCCGAAGATGGCTGCTGCGCCCGCCTTGTAAAGGAAGTCGTAGTCCTGAGGAGGGATCACGCCGCCCACAACCACGATGATGTCCTCGCGGCCGTACTTCTTGAGTTCGGCGATAACCTGAGGCACGAGAGTCTTGTGACCAGCTGCCAGCGAGGATACGCCCAGCACGTGAACGTCGTTTTCTACAGCCTCTTTCACAGCCTCTTCGGGAGTCTGGAACAGAGGACCCATATCCACGTCGAAGCCGCAGTCGGCATAACCGGTGGCTACCACCTTGGCGCCGCGGTCGTGACCGTCCTGGCCAAGTTTGGCAACCATAACGCGGGGCTGACGGCCCTCTTTCTTTGCGAAAGATGCCACCATTTCCTTGGCCTTCTCAAACTCGGCGTCCTTCTTGATTTCTGAAGAATATACACCTGTATTCATACGGATAACGGCTTTATAACGTCCAACAACTTTTTCGCAAGCGTCGCTGATCTCACCCAGGGTGGCGCGCAGCTTGGCTGCCTCCACTGCGAGCTCCAGCAGGTTGCCCTCGCCGGTCTCTACGCACTTGGTGATAGCATTCAGGGCAGCCTCCACAGCGGCGTTGTCGCGCTTTGCGCGAAGCTCTTTGAGGCGTGCCACCTGGCTCTCGCGAACCTTGGTGTTGTCCACGTCCAGAATCTCGATGGGATCCTCGTGGTCAAGCACGTACTCGTTGATACCGATAATCTTCTCCAGTCCGGAGTCGATGCGGGCCTGCTTGCGTGCAGCGGCCTCCTCGATGCGGAGTTTGGGGATACCGGTCTCGATGGCCTTGGCCATACCGCCAAGCTCCTCCACCTCCTGGATGTGCTTCCAGGCGGAGTGGGCCATCTCGTTGGTGAGGGACTCGATATAATATGAACCTGCCCAAGGGTCCACGGTCTTGCAGATGTTGGTCTCTTCCTGAATGTAGATCTGGGTGTTACGTGCGATACGTGCACTGAAGTCGGTGGGCAGCGCGATGGCCTCGTCCAGCGCGTTGGTGTGCAAGCTCTGGGTGTGTCCCAGGGCGGCGCCCATAGCCTCGATGCAGGTACGTGCCACGTTGTTGAACGGATCCTGTGCGGTCAGGCTCCAGCCGGAAGTCTGGCTGTGGGTGCGCAGCGCAAGACTCTTAGGGTTCTTGGGGTTGAACTGCTTTACGATCTTGGCCCAGAGCATACGTGCTGCACGCATCTTGGCAATCTCCATAAAGTGGTTCATACCGATGGCCCAGAAGAATGACAGACGCGGTGCGAAAGCATCCACCTCTATGCCGGCCTTGATACCGGTGCGCAAGTATTCCAGACCGTCGGCCAGGGTGTAGGCGATTTCGATGTCGTTGGTGGCACCGGCCTCCTGCATATGGTAACCCGAAATGGAAATCGAGTTGAACTTGGGCATATACTTGGAGGTGTATGCAAAGATGTCACCGATGATACGCATAGAGAATGCCGGCGGGTAGATGTAGGTGTTGCGCACCATAAACTCCTTGAGGATATCGTTCTGGATGGTACCGGCCATCTCTTCCAGGGCCACGCCCTGCTCCATACCGGCCACGATGTAGAAGGCCATAATGGGCAGCACGGCGCCGTTCATAGTCATAGATACGGACATCTTGCCCAGAGGAATCTGGTCGAAGAGCACCTTCATATCCTCTACTGAGCAGATGGATACACCGGCCTTGCCGACATCACCCACAACGCGCGGGTGGTCTGCGTCGTAGCCGCGGTGGGTTGCCAGGTCAAATGCGACCGACAGACCTTTCTGGCCGGAAGCCAGGTTGCGGCGGTAAAATGCGTTGGATTCCTCTGCAGTGGAGAAACCTGCGTACTGACGGATGGTCCAGGGACGCATCACGTACATAGTGGAGTAAGGTCCGCGGAGGTTGGGGGCGATACCAGCTGCATAGTTCAGGTGCTCCATATCCTCGAGATCCTTTGCGGTATACAGACCTTTGACGTCTATCTTTTCGGGGGTGTGCCAGAGTTCTTCCTGGCCTTTGGCGCAGTCACAAGCCGCAGCCTTGCCGCCCTTGAATTCTATATCTTTGAAATTCGGTCTCATAGTGATGATGATTTAGAGCTCCTTGATACCCATTTTAGCCTGATACTCTTTGAGAGTGTCAAGGACGTTGCACCTGATGTTAATGTAGTTCATAATGCCCTTGGCCTCGAGGTCGGGACGGCATTCGGGATCACCGGCCACAACTACCACGGCCTTGTCGCCGATAGCCTCGGCAATCTGGGGAACAGCCTCGGCATATTCATCGTCGGCAGAGCAGGCCACCACTATGTCGGCCTTGGCCTCCAGAGCGGCCTTGACGCCCTCTTCGATAGAAGAGAAGCGGTTGTTGTCCACCACCTTGAAACCGGCCACTGCAAAGAAGTTGCAGCTGAACTGGGCGCGTGCACGGCACATAGCCAGGTTGCCGAAGGTGAGCATAAACGCCATAGGCTGCTTGCCGCTGAGGTCGGTTGCCAGACGCAGGGCCTCGAAAGCCTGTGCGCCGCGGTAAGCCTCCAGGGGCTCTGCCTCGGGGGTGCAGCTGCATTCGGGCTTGGAAGCGCCCCTCTTCACGATTTCGGGAGTGATTTCGTCAGAAGCCTTCTCCAGGAAGTTAGGATACTGGTTGGTACCCAGAATGGTCTCTCTGCGGCGGGCGATGTTCAAATCGCGCTTTGCAGAAACCTCCTTGATGGCCTTCTGCACGCTGCCGGCCTTGAAAGCTGCCACGTAGCCGCCTTCTGCCTCAACAGCCTTGAAGATATCCCAGGCCGACTTCATAATGGAAGCGGTGAGATTCTCGATGTAGTAGCTGCCGCCTGCGGGGTCAACCACCTTGTTGAAGTGAGCCTCTTCCTTGAGGATGCTCTGCACGTTGCGGGCCATACGGTTGGAGAACTCGTTGGGTTTGCGGTATGCATAGTCAAAAGGAAGAACCTCAATGGAGTGAACGCCTGCGATGGCCGCCGACATAGTCTCGGTGGTGTCGCGAAGCATATTCACATATGAGTCGTATACTGTCTGGTTCCACTCGCTGGTCACTGCGTGGCTCTGGATCTTCTGGGCCTCGGGGCACTCAACGCCAAAGGCCTTTACGATGTTGGCCCACATCACGCGGGCGGCGCGGAACTTGGCAATCTCGAAGAAATAGTTGCCGCTGATGGCAAAGGTGAATTTGATGCGCTTTGCAACCTCTTCTGCCTCCAGGCCGCGGTCGGTGAGGGCGGCCATATACTCGCTGGCAACTGCCATGCCGTAGCCCAGCTCCTGGCTGATGCTGCTGCCGGCGTTGTTGAAGTCGTAGGCCTCTACGTTGATCACGCGGATGTTGGGGTAATCCTTGACGGCCTTGACGCAGTTTGCGAGCTTGTCAAAGGCGTCGTCGCATACGTGACCCTTCACGGTGAGGTTGTGCAGCGGGCTGAAGTCGAAAGAAGCGCGGATGTCCTCTTTCTTCACGCCCTGGGCGGCTGCGACCTTGAGGAAGCTCTCAATCAGAGGGAAGGTCTTGCCGGGGCAGCAACCGCAGAAGTTGATTTCCACTGCGCTGATGGCGATGCCCTTAAGCAGGGTCTCCATCTCGGCGTCGGTGAGGCCTTTTTTGCCGTCAACCCAGAAACCGAGGGAATTGACACCCTTCATAAGGCCGTCCAGCGCCAGTTCGTTGGCCTTGGCGGGACCTTCGCACAGGCAGTAGTCCTGGCGGATCAGCCACTCGTTGTCGTTCTTGGTGCCGCGCACAAACGGGAACTGGCCAGGCTCGGAGTCCAGGAACGGAATTTCAGACAGGTTCTCCGCACGGTAGTACGGACGAACCGAAAAGCCCTCTTGGGTTTTCCAGACCAGCTTTTTATCGTAGTCTGCGCCCTTGAGGTCTTTGTTTATCACCTCTTCCCACTGCTCGGTGGTCACCGGGGGGAATTCGGTAAACAGTTTTTCGGACATAGTAATGGTTTGATTTTATTAGTTTGTTTTGAACTTATATTCGATTTTGGATAGATCCAGGTTGGCCTTGGCGACCTTGTCTTTAAGCGAAGCCTTGAAGGCGGCCATCTTCTGTGCCATAGCGGGGTCTGCGGTGGCCAGGATCTGCAGTGCGAAAATGGCTGCGTTCTTGGCGCCGTCCAGGGCCATAGTAGCCACGGGGATACCGCTGGGCATCTGCAGTATCGACAGCACCGAATCCCACCCGTCCATAGAGTTGGACGATTTCACCGGGACGCCGATCACCGGCAGCGGGGTGGAGGCGGCAATCACGCCCGGCAGATGGGCTGCACCTCCGGCGGCGGCTATTATCACCTTCACGCCGCGTGCGGCTGCGCCCTGGGCAAATGCGGCCACCTGCTCCGGAGTGCGGTGCGCGCTAAGGGCATTCAGCTCGAAGGGAATGCCGTTTTCGTCCAGGAAATCTGCGGCGGGCTTCAACACGGGCATATCTGATACACTGCCCATTATGATGCTGACAAGTGGAGTCATTTTCGCTATTTTTTTAAAGATTGCAAAATTAGTCTTAAATTCGCACATTAACAAACGCAATTTGCCCCTCGGAATGGAATCCATCAGAATCAACGGAAAGGACTTTGTGCCCTACATCACAAACGAAAAAATCATTGCTGCGGTAGACAAGGTAGCGGCAGAATTGAACAACGATTTCTTTGGCAGCGGAGTCACTCCGGTGATGCTGTGCGTGCTCAACGGCTCCATCATTTTCTGCGGCCATCTGATGCCACGTCTCAAGTTTTCCTGCGAGTTGGCCTCCATCCGCCTGTCTTCCTACGAAGGGACAAAATCCACCGGAGAAGTCAAGGAGGTTATAGGGCTGAATATGGACCTTAAAGGCCGCACGGTGATTATAGTGGAGGACATCGTGGACACCGGCGCCACCATAGAATCGCTGGTGGGGCAGCTCAAAGAGAAGGGTGCCGCCGACGTGCGCGTGTGCACCTTCTCTCTCAAGAGCGATGTGTACAAGCGCAACATCAAGATCGACTATGTCGGGCTGGAGATAGCCAACAAGTTCATTGTGGGCTGGGGTCTGGACTACGACCAGATGGGCCGCCAGCTGGCCGACATTTACATTCTGAAAGATCAAATCGAATAGCTATGAAATACTACGTACTTTTTGGCCCTCCTGGCGCCGGCAAGGGCACTTTTGCTAAACTCCTGGTAGAGAATCACGGTTATTACCACATTTCCACCGGCGATATGCTCCGCAAAGAGATAGCTGCCGGCAGCGAGCTTGGACTCAAGGCAAAGGACTTGATAGAGAAGGGTAATCTGGTGCCCGACGATGTCGTTTGCGGAATGATCCGCTCGGAGTTTGCCGCCAATGGCGGCGTGCGCGGCTTCCTGCTGGACGGCTTCCCCCGCACCGTGGCCCAGGCCGAGGCGCTGGACAAGATGCTCTCAGATATGGGCGATGAACTCACCCGCGTAGTATCCATCTACATCACCGACGAAGAGGTCCGCCGCCGCATCAAGGGCCGCGCCCTGGTAGAGAACCGCGCCGACGATGCCGACGACGAAATCATCTCTACCCGCATCAAGAACTATCACGAGAAGACCGAGCCCGTGATACAGTATTACAAGGCTCAGGGCAAGTACTTCGAGGTAATCGCCGACGGCACCATCCCCGAGAACTACGCCAAGGTAGAGGCTCTGGTAGATTAAGGGGCTTCCTTCTGACAATTGACCTTCATAAGTGGACATTTGCTGACCGGGAGTCGCTGATGTCGCTCTGCAATGTTGTTGACAGGACATTCCTGTCTGACCGGCTGCCGTATCCCTATACTGAGGAGGATGCAGACTGGTGGCTGGGAATGGTTACGGCTAATGATGGGAACGAAGGCTTATGGCGGGCTGTCGTTGCCAACGGGCAGATTGTCGGCAGCATTTCCGTGGAAATTATAGCCGATGAGAATCGTACAGTCGGGTCGGTTGGCTATATGATTCTGACGCCGTTCTGGTCACAGGGTATCGGCACGGAGGCTGTGCGGCAGATCTGCGAAATTGCATTTCGTGAGTTGGCGCTGGAGTGTATCATTGGCGAGATCTTTCCAGAGAACCTGGCTTCGGCCCGTGTGTTGGAGAAGAATGGATTCCGGCTGAAGGGAACTTCGGAGGGGTCCGTAGTGAAAGGGGGGAGGGTGATAGATATCAAGGTGTACGAGAAGAGGGTGACATAGTTGCTTACAGAAACTAATGGTGGTGTTTTACCCCGCCGTTGGATTGCGTAACTTGCCGTTAGTAAGCTAGAATGCTGCCAGCGATTATCAGGACCTTGCGTTTGTCGCTCAGGGTTGTCGCAAAAAGGTGGTGTGTGCCGCCGTCTTTGATGCCGAGTTTTGTGCGCAGGGCGTCGGTAGCCAGCGGGAAGTTGAGGGCGGTCATCTCCAGGCGGTAGTATTGCTGCTTTAGTTCTTTTAGCGAGGCCTTGCTCCATTCCATCACCGATTCCACTTCTAAGCATTTGCCTGGGAAGCCTTCCGGAAGGTTGTCAGCGGTGTAAAGATGTGTGCTCGGGGCCAGCTTTTCCAGATTGTATCTTTTGGACAGCAGGCGGAACGCGCCCGCTTTGAGCACGGCCTTTGACGGTTGGAGCAGATATCTG
>JAFRRR010000027.1 GCA_017428035.1 Bacteroidales bacterium
AAGAAACCTCTGCACGCGGCGGGCGCGGTTCACGGTGAGCCGGTCTTCGTCGCTGAGCTCGTCCATACCCAGAATGGCGATGATGTCCTGCAATTCCTTGTTGCGCTGCAGAATCTGGATTACCCTTTGTGCTATGTTATAGTGCTCCTCGCCCACTATTTCGGGGGCCAGGATGCGGGAAGTCGATTCCAGGGGATCCACCGCGGGATAAATACCCAGCTCGGCAATCTTGCGGCTGAGCACCGTGGTGGCATCCAGGTGTGAGAATGTAGTGGCGGGAGCCGGGTCGGTAAGGTCGTCGGCCGGCACGTAGATGGCCTGCACCGAGGTGATAGAACCGCTCTTTGTAGAGGTTATGCGCTCTTGCATCTGGCCCATCTCGGTGGCCAGCGTAGGCTGATAACCCACCGCCGAAGGCATACGCCCCAGCAGCGCGGACACCTCACTACCGGCCTGCGTGAAACGGAAAATGTTATCCACGAAAAAGAGGATGTCCCGCGGGCCGGAGGCGGAACTTTCATCTGCTCCGTCCCGGAAAGATTCCGCAACGGTAAGGCCGCTCAAGGCCACCGACAGACGTGCTCCCGGGGGCTCGCTCATCTGACCGAAAATCAGGGTCGCCTGGCTCTTGGCCAGCTCTGCCTTATCTACCTTGCTCAGATCCCACTTGCCCTCTTCCATCCCTTTTATAAACTCGTCGCCATAACGGATCACTCCACTCTCTATCATCTCGCGCAGCAGGTCGTTACCCTCGCGGGTACGCTCTCCCACTCCGGCGAAGACGCTGTAGCCGTGATGCTTCTTGGCGATGTTGTTGATGAGCTCCATAATAAGCACCGTCTTGCCCACTCCGGCGCCTCCGAAAAGACCGATTTTGCCACCCTTTACATAAGGCTCCAGCAGGTCAATGACCTTGATTCCGGTGTAGAGTACTTCCTGGCTGGTGGTCAGGGTATCGAATGGCGGCGGGTCGCGGTGGATAGGCTGGGCGCCTTTCGGGTCCAGGGCATCCATACCGTCAATCTCGTTGCCGGTCACATTCATAAGGCGGCCCTTGATCTGGCTGCCTACAGGCATTGTGATGGACTCGCCCTCGCTTATAACCTCCATTCCGCGGCAAAGGCCGTCGGTGGAGTCCATAGCGATGCAGCGCACGGTATTCTCTCCGATGTGCTGCTGAACCTCTATTACAAGGCTGCGGCCGTCTGCGCGGGCAATGCGCATTGCGTGATGGATGGCCGGCAGGTCCTCTTCCTTGATGTCAGAAGCGAACGCCACGTCAATCACGGGGCCGATGATCTGGGAAATGTATCCTTTAGTCATAAGTTGTTAATTTCCGTTTTCCAAAACGCCGAACAGGCCGAACAACTGGGCGTCTATCTGGTTGGTGATTGCAAAGAAATCCTCCGGATTGTTCACAAAATCCAGTTTGTCGGCTTCAATCACTATCACCTCGCCCTTGTAGTCGGCAATCCACTTCTCGTAGCGGTCGTTCAGGCCCTGAAGATAGTCCAGGCTCATCCCCTGCTCGTAGTCCCTTCCGCGCTTCTGTATCTGCCCCACCAGGTGAGGCACGCTGCAGCGCAGATAAATCAGCAAATCGGGCAGGCGCACCATACGCATCATCACGTGGAACAGGTCCATATAGGCCTGGTAGTCACGCTCCGATATGTTGCCCATTGCACGGTTGTTCTCTACAAAAATATTCACGCCCTCCATCACCGTGCGGTCCTGAATCACCGTCTTGTCGCTCTCGGCAATGTCCAGCAGGTCCTTGAAACGCTGCGTGAGGAAATAGACCTCCAGGTTGAAGGACCAGCGCTGTATGTCTTTGTAATAATCTTCCAGATAAGGGTTGTAGGTAACGGCCTCGTATTGCGGCACCCACCCGTAATGCTCCGAGAGCATCCGTGTGAGCGTCGTCTTGCCGCTGCCGATATTTCCTGCAACTCCAATATGCATAGCTATTCCTTTTCGCTATAGTCAAAACAGCCGCCCGTGCCGTCGTCAAACCAGGCTTTGTATTTCATATAGCCCTGGGCGTTGTTGTGCGCCATAGTGGCGATGGCCTCGCTGCCCTCCTTGACCTTTTTGGCGGGAATGCCGGCGTAAATGCCCGGCTCCAGCACCTGATTGCTTAGCACCACCGCGCCGGCGGCTATTATGGTATTGTCGGGAATCACGGCATTGTCCATAAGTATGGCGCCCATCCCCACCAGCACGTTGTTGCCCACCTTGGCGCCGTGAATCACGGCATTGTGTCCAACCGACACATCATTGCCAATCTCCACCACACTGCGCTTGTGAAGAGTGTGCAGCACCGCACCGTCCTGGATATTGACGCGGTCGCCCAGAATTATCGGATTGACATCGCCGCGCAGCACTGCGGAATACCAGATGCTGCAGTCGTCTCCCATCTTTACATCGCCTATAACAGCCGCATTCTCAGCCAGAAAGCAGCGCTTCCCGAGAATCGGCCGGATACCGTTCAGTTCTCTGACAATGGCCATTATTGCTCCTTGCATTAAGTAGGCGCAAATTTACTAAAAAGATTTTGAAAACCGATTCTCTATATAAGCGGCTACTGAAGCCAGCACAAAATACACTGCAGTCTGCAAGGTCATCGCCCTGATTTCCGGCGCAATAGCGGCAAGCGAACCCGTGTTGCAGAGAGTCATATAGGCCCTGCAGCCAAAGGTTGAGGGGAATACGTAAGAAACATACTTCCAGAAAACAGGGAAATTAGAAGTCGGCCAGGTGAAGCCCGTGAGGAACACTGCGATAGGCGTCACGAACAGCAACAGCACCAGTACGGTCTCTCTTTTGTATATGGCGCTGGACCAGGTGAACGAGAAAAAGATTACATCGGTCACATAGAACAGCAGCAGCACCAGAATGTCGCTCCACCGGCATTGAGCTGGCATATTGAAAAGGTGCGGGACCAGAATTGCACCGTATGCGCCAAGGAACACGAAAATCAGCAGATAGGCCAGCCCGCGCCCAAGCACTACCCTTCCCATTCCACGACCGTCTTGCGGCAAGAAACCGTGGCCTTGCTCGCGCAAGGTTCCGGCCAGAGTCGAACTGCCGTAAAACATCACTTGCTGCAGAATCATCATCATCGCCATATAAATAAAAAACATCGTGAACGAGATGTTGGGATTATACTTGAGAAAGCTGTTGTTCTGCACCGGTTCTATCAGTTGCTCTGCATCCTGCCCGACATAGCCGGCAGCAGCATAGCGCTCGGCCTGTATGGAATGTATCTCGTCCAGCATCACAAGGTTGGTGGCAAGTGTCAAATTCTTGTAATACAAGAAAGTGGACATATCCGCATAGGTAGAGACTACTCCCTGCTCCACATATTCAAGGCGTTCGTCAAAATCCTCTGGAATGAATATGATGCCGTGCACCTTGCCCATTGCCATCAGCTGGCGGGCCTCCTCAAGAGAGAGGCATTTGAAGGCGATATCGCACTCGCTGGACGCATCCACCTTGTCAATGTAGCGGCGGCTGTAAATACCGTTGGACAGATCAACCACGGCCACAGGCATCTCCTCCACGACTCCACGGGAATAAATCCAATGATACAGCGGCGGATATACAAGCCCGGCGAACAGAAATATGAGCATTACACCGCCATCGCGGGAAATCATCTTGAGCTCATTTACAAACACGCTCCAGGCGTCGGCAACCCACTTGCCGAAATATGTCTTTTTAGCATCCATTGTCAGTTACGGGGGTATTGTTGATATTTGTAAGCATTGTAGAGCCGTTTGCTGCCTATTGCCGGCAACAAGCCAAACAGCAGCAGACATACGCACATAGGCCACCACCCGGCAAAGCCGGAACCGAAATAGGCTTCACGCACAAATATCTGATAGTAAAATCTTATCGGGTATATGCAGGACATTCCTCTCAGGGCTGCCGGCAGAGAGGTCACAGGCAGCGTAAATCCTGCAAACGAGAATGCCAGCACGCTGTAGAGAGCGCTTATGCACACCGAGATACGCAGCGTCGGCACCATCGACACCACAAACACCGCCACGGCCTCGGTGGCCAGCACCAGCAGCAGTGTGGCCAGCAGCATCACCCAGACAGAACCTGCCAGTGGATAGTGCAGCGGCCCGAACATAATCAACTGAAGCACAAACCCCAGGACAGTAAACAGCAGCGTGTATGGAGTCAGTTTGCCGGCAAGCGCCACCGCGAGGCTGTCGCCGCTGATGCGGAGCAGTTGCTTAGAGGTACCGTATTTGAGTTCGGAGGCCAGCGAATATGACACTACCAGCATAATGCACATTGCCAGGATGCACATCAGAACCATATTGTTCAGGTAATATGCATAGCTGGCCGGAGAATTGCCTATGTTGTGCGCATCTATCACCACCGGCTGTATGCGGGCCATAATTTCCCCCTCCGGAACGCCCTTTGCCCTGAGCACCTGGCGCTGTACTGCGCCATTGGTCAGATTCACCATAAAGGCTATATCCTTATAGGCGAGGGCGCCTCCGATGACGGGATACATAGTGTTCACATAAATCTCCATCTTAGGACAGCGGAAGGACTGCACATCTGCATCGAAATGCTCCGGTATGATGACATAAGAAGTTATCCTGCCGGCATCCATCTCGCGGCGGGCCGAAGATATGTCGTCAAAATCGACCACACGCCCCATCTGGGTGGCATCCAGCTGCTGGGTGAAATTGCGCGAAGTGGACGAATGGTCCAGGTCAACCACCCCTATGGGAAGTTTTTCAGGCAATCCCTGCGAAAAGAAGGTCAGGAAGAATATGGCAGACAGTGCCATTACTCCGACAGAACCAAGCAAGTACACAGGGCGCTTTGTCCAAATCGCAAGTTCGCGCCTGATTACCAGTAAAATGCGTTTCATTATTTTTCTTTTCTCTCAAGAATGGCACTCATACCGGGACGCAGTCCCTCTACCCTTGAATCGGGACGGGCGCGCACTTCGAAGGTCTTGGTGTCAAATTCGCCGCTCTCTTTGGTGGCGCGCCAAGTGGCGTAGGATTCGCGCACGGATATGAAATAGACGGTGGCAGAAACCTTGTCCATCTTGAGCGCGGGAATAGAAAGCAGAAGCTTATCGCCCGTGTTCATTCCTTCAAGGCGGTCTTCGCGGATATTGAAGGTGAACCAGGCGTCATCCAGGTCCTGGATGGTCATAATGGGAGAACCCTGCCCCACCAGTTCGCCAATCTTGGGATAGCGGGCGGCGACGATGCCGTCTGCGGGAGATGTCAGGTATATCTCGCCTTGATATGCATCAAGCAGGTCAATCGCAGCGTTAGCACGTTCTACAAGGGCAACTGCCGCATCCTTATCTTCCTGGCGGGCCCCCTTGACAGCCATATCATATTGGCTTTTGGCAGCGCGGGAAGTGGCGCAGGCGGCTTCGTACTGAGCCTTGACCTCGTCAAATTTCTGGTCGGAGACAACCTTCTCATTATGAAGAGCCTCTATACGTTCATACGACTTGCGCATCACGTCTTCACCCACCAGAGCCTTCTGCCACATCTCATAGGCACCGGTAATCTGTTCTGCCTGAGCACCGTTGTAAGCCTTGTTACGCTGGGCTACAGCGGCAGCGCGGGCTGCATTTGCCTCGGCAATCTTGGAGCGGATTTCGGGAGAATCTATCACCACAAGCGTGTCGCCGCGGCGCACCGTCTGTCCTTCTTCTGCCCGGAACTCCTCGATTCGCCCGGGTATCTTGCCGGAAACTCGATATTCAGTGGCCTCGGCCTCGCCCTGAATCAAGACGTCTTTGGGCCGGGAAACGATGTAACCAATCACGGACACTGTCAGCACTACAGCCACGAGTGCCAGAACTCCAATAAAGAGATTGTAATTTTTCTTTGCCATAATATTGATTTTTTATTTGTTGTCTGTTCTGTAACCTTCTGCTTTTTCAAGGGTGGCAGCGGCCATCTGCACTTCTACCCCGGCATCTATATATTCGCTATGGGCGCTGAGCCAGGCAGTATGGGCTGCCAGCACGGTGTTGGTCTCAACCACCCCGGCCTTGAAGCCAAGATCCGCCTTGCGGAGGTTCTCCTCGGCATTATCCAGCGCCGAACGTGTCATCGCAAGTTTTTCGAGGGCCTCGTCCAAGAGTTTACGCTGCTGGGCTACCTGCAGGGCAATCATTTCCTTGGCGTCTTCGAGCTGCTCTTCGTAGATCTTTGCCTCCGCCCTGGCCTTTTTGTAGCGAAACAGGTTCTCGCCGCCGTGGCAAATAGGAACCTTCACCACTACACCGGCGCTGAACATACCCGAGTCGAAGTTATTCTGAAAACCATTGAACACGTTGGGGTTGGATATCAGATAGTTGCCCATGAGAGCAATGGAGGGGAGCATTTCGGAGCGTACAATCTTTGCCTTGCGGTCATAAATTTCTCTGGCAAGGGCAAGACTGCGGGTCTCGGGACGGTCGCTGTATATATCTTCAATGTCCTTTCCGGCACCAATCTGAGGCAGGGGCACGGACTCCAGAGACTCGTCGGCAAGAGTAATGTCGCTCTCCAGCGGCAGGCCTATGCGCTTGCAAAGGAGCATCTTGGCCAGCGACAGACCGTTGCCGGAGCGCAGCTTCAGCAGCTCAGCTTCATTGACCTTGACCTTTATCTGAAGAATGTCGCTCTCTGTTGCAACGCCCTCGCGCACGGCCAGAGAGGCCTCGTGCTCCATCTGGTGCAACAACTCGCTGTAGGCCTCGGCCAGACGGGCCTTGTCGGATATGGAGACAATCTGCCAGTAGGCCTGATCTACATCCAGCACAACATCGGCATACTTCATATCGTATTTTGCATCACTCAGCTGCCTGGCAAGAGAAGCAATCTGGTTGTAATAGACAATCTTTCCACCTGCAAACAGAGGCTGCTGGACAGTCACGGCTCCGGCAATTATGTTGCGCATATCGGGATGAAGGGCATTGTCTATGTCGCGGCCGATAGCATTTATCGGCTCGGATATGTCGGGCACAAGACCTGCGAGCGACTGAGGGTCAACCCCCGAGATAATCTGCATAACCGTCTGCCACATAGGGCTGCCCATATACTCTGCTGCCAGGGCAGGATTTGTCTGTATTGCAGTCATAAGCTGTGTCATTTTTTGCGTCAATGCTGCGCTCATCTGCCCGGCAGCACCAGCTGCGGCCTGATTGAGACTGTTCTGAACCAGCGTTCCTGCATTAGTGAGCATCTGCGACTGGGTGTCGCTTATGAGCGCTATGTCGCGACTATTATGTATATAGCCGCCAAGGGCGCTTACATTGGGAAAATAACTGGCGCGGGCTATCTGTTTGTCATAGCCGGCCATCTGCCGCTCCAGATCGGCCTGGTTCAAATCGCGCGAAGCCTTGACAGCCATATCGCGGCACTCCTCGAGAGTCAGCAATGTCTGGGCCTGAGACAGGATGACTGTCGAAAGGGCCAGCATAATAGTTAAGACTTTTTTCATATATACTACTTTTTTATAATTTTTACCCTTGTTTGTGGCTGCAAAAATATAGACACAAATTCAACCAAAAAAGACCAATTACGGCCAAATAATTGTATTTTGGTAGAAAAAATGAACGATTTGCACATCATTTGAGCAATGTTTATTATATTTGCGGAACAATGCCAACTAAAAGAAGAAAATGCAACACGAACCGCAGAATATAGATATCAACAAAATTCTAGAACTCTCCTCGATTGTCAACGAAGCTTCTCTCGGGAGCGACTTTATTCTTGGCGAAGCCGACGGGACGCGCGCACTGTCGAACAGCAGTATTCTAGAGACTCTCAAGTATCCGATAAAATTCGACGGCTACATTTTGTTTTTTCTGCAGGCAGGGCACTTCAAGATAGATTTTAACCTTAGCACCTACGAGGTGCACGAGCGCTCTATGCTGGTTACTGTGCCGGGAAACATTATCAGAATCGAAGCCCCCGACAGCGAGCACATACAGCAGACAAGACTGATATTTGTCGTATTCTCAAAAGAATTCATATCGGAGCTTCACCTGGATTTCACCAAAACATTCCACGACAGCTTACGGCTGCTTAACAACCCCTGCATCACTCTGGACGAAGAGCATCTGGCCCTCGCCGAATCCTACTTCAAGCTTGCCCGCCAGATTGTCAATTCTTCTCATCACAACAAGCGGCAGCTGATTTCCGGCCTGCTCTCTTCCCTGAGTTATCTGGCAGACGAGGTATGGTCGGAGCAGATAGAGCATCAAGATGTGAGCCGCACTTCAGACGATGCCCGCATCGTGCAGATTTACGACAACTTCATATCTCTGGTGACGCAATATCATCTTTCTCAGCGCAATATGCAGTTCTATGCCGACAAGCTATACCTGTCGCCCAAGTACCTGTCCAAGATAATAAAGCAGGCTTCGGGCAGAAGCGGCCCGGAATGGATAGACGCCTTCGTAATTCTCGAAGCCAAGAATATGCTGCGCCATTCGGACATCAGCATCAAGGATATAGTTTACAGGCTCAACTTCTCTTCTTCAAGCGTCTTCAATAAGTTCTTCAGGCTGCACACGGGTATGTCCCCGTCGGACTACCGCAAGGGGCGTATGTAGCCCCCATCTACTGCTTCCCGGTGCAATAGTATGTCATTTTCTCTATGGCTCTTGTGCACACCGGGCAAAACTCCTCGCACTCGTTGATGCGCATACGGCACTCCTGCACAGGACGGTAGACGCCTTTGGCGCGATAGCCTGCGCCCTCATACACTCCAAGTTTTGAATTAATCTCCGACTTTTGCTCTGCGGTGAGCCTGCTCCATATCCGGCGCAGGTCATTGTCCCGCTCCAGTGCGTCCGGCTCCGTGGGGACCTTCACGCCGGAGGGCAGCATATCCTGCCATTTGGAAGCGAAATCCACGAGCGTGGTGATATTCGGCTCCCAGGGTTCTATGCCCGGCGGGTATGTGGGGTCCTCTTCGTCGCCATAGTCATACTCATCTGCAAGGCCGGCAAACGAATGCCCGAACTCGTGCACAAACACCACGGGCGAAAACGGGTGGTCGGCCGTGCACAGGGTTATGTTATTGAAGATTCCTCCGCCGCCATAGCGCTCTGTATTCACCAGAAGGATAATCTGCTCGAAGGGCACAGTGCCGATGGCATCGTGCACCGCCACCAGAGAAGAAGATGTCAGGTAGCGGTCGGAATAAAAGGTGTCAAAATGGCTGGAGGCCGCGGTGCGCTTCCAGTCGCCCTTAGAGGGCTGGCTGGTGCCGCTCTGGGCCGAAGGCGCAAACACCGCCCTGACATTGAAGCGGGACTTGAGGCTGGAGAAGGGCGCGTGGCTGAACAGGCGCTTGTTAAGCCGCAGCGCATCTTCAAAAAACTTCTGCTGCTGAGCGACGGTATAACCTTCTGCCACAATCACAATGTCGTAGGCACCCTCAAGCGGGCCGTGCTCCATAAGCACCTGGCGTGGGTTGCCATTGTCGGCAAACTCGCGTATCAGTATGTCGGTCGGGTCCAGCTCAAACTCCAGGGAGGCGCATTTGCTGCGGCGGTTGTTTATCAGGCTCAATTCTACCCTGACCTTCTGCCGCGGCTCGGGTATCAGCACCGGGCACTCGAAGGACTTGGCAATTCGCGTGGCCTCCTCCGTGGTGAGCCACTCCTGAAACAGGGTCGAGAAACTCTGCACATAGAGCAGCGAGCCCTCCGGCGAACGCACCGCCACCTGGGCATTGCCCTCCACCAGAAGGCTGTCCAGATTGCTGCGGCGGCCCGCCCACTCCCCTGTGCGGCATATCTTGCCAAGATACACATCCTGGCGGGAAGCGCTGCCGGCCAGAGTATAGTCCAGCCTCAGTGTGCGGCCGGTGAAATATTTGTCAAAGTCCTGTGCGGCAAAGGCATAGCCCGCCGTAAGGAGCAGAATGCTCACAAGTAATAAGCGTTTCATATATCTATCGTCTGAATAGCGCGCAGGTCACGGCCGTGGCTATGGCCACATTCAGCGACTCGCTGCCCGCCGCGCCGCGCGGATACGGAGGTATGAAAAGCCGCCTGGAAACCAGTTGCGCCATTTCGGGTCCTATTCCGTTTGATTCGGAGCCCATAACTATCAGGCCCTCCTGTGAAAGATCCTCGCCGTAGATATCATTCCCGTCCAGGAAAGTGCCAAAGACCGGCATCCCGGCAGCAGTAAACTTGCGGGCAACTTCTGGCAGGTCGCAATAAATCACCTTGCGGCGGAAAATTGCCCCCATAGTGGCCTGCACGGTCTTGGGATTGTACAGCTCAACTGTGTCTTCAGAGGCAAAAATAGCATCGATGCCAAACCAGTCGGCAATGCGGACAATGGTGCCCAGATTGCCGGGATCGCGCACGCTGTCCAGTGCCAGGCACAGCGGCCTTGAGGCCACCAGGGCATCTATATCTGCCAGCGAAGGCGCGCCGGGTATACGGACCACTGCCAGCGCCGGCGACGGAGAAGAGAGCATAGTGATGCGCTCCATAGCCTCCCGGCCAATGTCTTCTATGCGATAGACATTTTCTATTTCAAATCCGCTTGCAAGGGCCTCCGCAACCAGTTTCTCCCCCTCTACCACAAACAGCCCGCTCTCGTCGCGCTGCTTTTTGGCGCGGAGGGCGTGAATCCTTTTTATTTCTGCCTTGGAAATCATAGCCTGAAATCTTCATACAAAAATAAAAAATAATTACTTTTGTATGATATATTGCGTATGAATCGGCTCAGAATCCCATATACTCTGGTCATATTGCTGCTGGCGGCGCTTTTTGCGGCCTCCTGCGCCAAAACATACGTTTATAAAGAAAACGAGTATCTGCTCAAGAAAAACAAGATTGTTATAACCAACTCGCGCTCGTTCCCAAAAAGCGAGTTGTCGGCATACCTCAAGCAGTCGGAGAAGGCAAACCAGTTCATGGGGCTGAAATGGTTCTTCGGCAAGCCGGTGTTGATGGACGAATCCCTTATCTGGCCCACCCGCAACGGTATGCTGCGCCATCTGGAATATGAGGGCTACTATAATTCCACCATAGATACCACGGTCCTCCGCAAGAATCACAAGGCCACCGTAACATATCTGGTGACGCTGGGCAAGCAGTACCCGGTGAAAGACATCACCTATTCCATCGCTGACAGCGCCATACGCGCCATCTACCAGGCAGACAAGCCAAACCACACCCTGAAAACTGGCGCCCCGCTTTCCGAAGCCAGCCTCGAAAAGGAGGCCGAGCGCATAGCCACCCTGCTGCGCAGCAAGGGCTATTATGGTTTCTCAAAGAACTATATGTTCAACTTTGCCGATACCACGGCCGTCCGCGACTCCGCCCTGCTCAAGGTGGAGCTGCGCAACTACACCCGCAACGAGACCCCGTCCCAGGCGCGCAAGCTGACCCCGTACACCATCCGCAACGTACGATACGACGTGCCGCGCAATATGAATGTCCGCCGCGACTTTCTGGACGGCATAAACTTGATAAAGAGCGGGATGATGTACAGCGAAGAGCTGATCACCACCACCTACCAGCGCTTTGCCGGCAACCACATCTTCAACACGGTGAACATCAGCCTGACGCCGGTGGATTCCAGCAGCGTGGTGGACTGCGTGATAACGCTGACCCCTTCCAAACTACAGAATTTCGAAGTCAATATGGATGCCTCAACAAACTCCAGCGGTTTGATAGGCATCTCCCCTTCACTGACATACAATCACTTTAACCTGTTCGGCGGCGGCGAAGTGTTCACCCTCGGTTTCAAGGGCAACTTCCAGTTTATGTTCAGCAGCCCCACCAAAAGCAACGAATTCGCGGTCTCCACAGGCCTCAAATTCCCCAAGCTGCTGGGACTCCCCTTCATCAGCAGCCGCACTCCAGCCCTGCCCTCCACAGACCTGTCGCTTATTTACAACTACCAGCACCGTCCCGAATACACCAGAAACATCATTTCCAGCACCTACGGCTACAGCTGGAGCGCTTCCCGCAACCTGCGCTATTCGGTGACCATACCCCACCTGAGCATCATCAAGATCTACAATATCGACCCCGATTTCTATACCAACCTGAACAGCAGCTACCTGCAGTACCAGTATCAGAACCACTTCGACCTGGGCACCATCGCGTCGGTATTCTACACTACAGACGCCACGGTAAATCCCAAGAACAGCTATTTTTACGTCCGTGCCGACGTTGCATCTTCTGGTCTGGTGCTGAATGCCGCCAAGGGGCTTTGGAAAGAGAACAGGCGGGGACAGAGGCTGATATGGGGCATCCCCTACGCCCAGTATCTCCGCACCCAGGTCACCGCCGTTGAGACTCTCCGGTTCGGCCGGGAAAACAGGATGGCTTTTGCCGCCAGGTTCCTTGCCGGAATCGGCTATGCATACGGCAACTCCATATTCTCGATGCCTATGGAGCAGATGTTCTACGCCGGCGGCGCCAGTTCAATGCGTGGCTGGCAGTCGCGTGCAGTAGGCCCCGGTATGGCACCCCTGGACGAGAGCTTCTCTATCTACAACCAGGTGGGCGATATGCGCATCGAGACCAACCTGGAGTGGCGCTTCCCGCTGTTCTGGAAGCTTGACGGCGCCCTTTTCACAGACATCGGCAACGTCTGGAACCTGCCCAAAGAGCCGAGTTTTATGGACGAAGATTACCTGCTGTCGGTGTTCTCGTTCAAGAATCTGCTCAAGTCCACGGCTATGAGCTGGGGCGTGGGTGCCCGTCTGGACTTTGGCCTGCTGCTGGTTCGCGTGGACCTCGGCATCAAGGGCTATGACCCCGAATATCAAAAATGGCTCACCCCGGCCGAATGGTTCAGCAAAGACGGCTTTGCCGTACACCTCGGCATCGGATACCCCTTCTAAACGACTTTTATTTACATTTTAGATATGAACTTCAAAATCGAAACTTCTGCACGCCACGTGCACGTCACTCAAGAAACATTGGAAATACTTTTCGGCAAGGGCTTCGAGCTCGAATTCAAGAAGGCTCTCTCCCAGCCCGGCCAGTTTGCCACCAACCAGAAAGTCGAGGTCGTAGGGCCCAAGTCCAGCCTCAAGATGTCCATTTTGGGGCCCGTCCGCCCCGAGAATCAGGTTGAGGTGTCGTTTACCGACGCCCGCACCCTGGGCATCGTGGCGCCGGTACGCGAGAGCGCTGACGTTGCCGGCAGTGCGCCCTGCAAGATCATCGGCCCCTGCGGCGAAGTTGACCTGAAAGAAGGCGTGATAGTGGCCAAGAGACATATACACATGACACCCGCCGACGCCGAAGCCTTCGGGGTTGTCAACGGCCAGATAGTCAAGGTAGAAATCGAGCAGGAAACCGGCCGCAAGACCATCTTCGGCGACACCGTGGTGCGCGTTAGCCCCAAGTACGCCCTGGCAATGCACATCGACACCGACGAGGCCAACGCCGCCGCCTGCAGCAGCATCGATGCTACGGGCAGAATCGTAGAATAATATGAAATCCAAGGTTATCCTTCTCACCGGTGCCAGCAGCGGCATCGGCTACGATACCGCCATGATGCTGTCCCGACAGGGGCACAAAGTCTATGGGGCGGCCCGCAGGGTGGATAAAATAGAGCCGCTGCGCTCCGTGGGCGTAGTTCCCGTCAAGATGGACGTCACCGACCAGGTCTCGATGGAGGCTGGCGTGGCCGAGGTTATCGCCGCAGAGGGCCGCATAGACGTGCTGGTCAACAACGCCGGCTACGGCTTTTTCGGCGCCATAGAGAACGTCCCAATGGAAGACGCCCGCCGCCAGCTGGAGGTCAATGTGTTCGGCCTGGCCGCCCTCACCCGGCTGGTTCTTCCCCATATGCGCGCCCAAAAAAGCGGCCGCATCATCAACATCGCCTCGGTGGCCGGTAAAACCGTGTTCCAGTTTGGCGGATGGTACCACGTGTCAAAATATTCGGTGGAGGCGCTCAGCGATGCCCTGCGCATAGAGCTTAAACCTTTCGGCATAGACGTGAGCATAATAGAGCCGGGCGCCATCAAGACCAACTGGGGCCTGATCGCCGCCAACCATCTGGAAGAGAGTTCCCGCGGCACCGCTTATGAGAAGGCCGGCCTGGCAGAAGCCGCCTTCCTGCGCAAGGGCTACACCGGCAACATCATCTCCAAGCCGACGGTCATCTCGCGCGCCATCTCCAAGGCGGTCAACTCCCGCCGGCCGCGCACCCGCTACCTCACCGGATTCGGCTCCCACACCGCCATCTTCTTCCACTGGCTCCTCCCCGACCGCTGGTGGGACGCAATAATGAGAAAAGCCGGTTGATTGATGTGACCCCCAAAAGTTGGACGGTTTAACATTATTTACGAGGCCTTCGATTGGAACAGAGCTCGGTATTGCACCGGGCTCTTTCCATTTAGCCTCAGTTTGATTCTATCGTTGTTGTAATACCGGATATAGTTCCGG
>JAFRRR010000003.1 GCA_017428035.1 Bacteroidales bacterium
AGGAGTGGGACTCTGTCAATCAGTTCAAGACTGCCCTCCGGAACTATATCCGGTATTACAACAACGATAGAATCAAACTGAGGCTAAATGGAAAGAGCCCGGTGCAATACCGAGCTCTGTTCCAATCGAAGGCCTCGTAACTAATGTTAAACCGTCCAACTTTTGGGGGTCACATCAAAATGAGAGGTCTTTTTTTTAGCTATTGAGCGTTTCGCTTACTCAGCCTTGCCGTCGCTGCCAAGCACATTCACAATCTTGTGGATGTAAAGCTTCTTCATATTGTCGCGGGCGGGACCAAGATATTTGCGGGGGTCAAACTCAGCGGGCTTCTCGTCGAATACGCGGCGAATTGCTGCGGTCATAGCCAGACGGGAGTCGGAGTCGATATTGATCTTGCAAACTGCGCTCTTGGCTGCTTTGCGGAGCTGCTCCTCAGGGATGCCGACAGCTGCCTGAAGCTTGCCGCCGTGTGCGTTGTTGGTGTCAACCTCTTCCTGGGGAACCGAAGAAGAACCGTGGAGCACGATGGGGAAGCCGGGGAGTTTCTTCTCTACCTCTTCGAGCACGTTAAATGCCAGCGGCGGGGGAACCAGACGGCCGGTAGCGGGATCAACGGTGCACTGCTCGGGTTTGAACTTGTATGCACCGTGGCTGGTACCGATAGAGATTGCGAGAGAGTCGCAACCGGTCTTGCTTACAAAGTCGATAACCTCTTCAGGCTTCGTGTAGTGGGATTCCTCTGCAGAAACCTCATCTTCTACACCTGCCAGAACGCCGAGCTCGGCCTCTACGGTTACATCAAACTGATGAGCGTATTCAACCACCTTCTTGGTGAGAGCTACGTTCTCGTCGTAAGGGAGAGAAGAACCGTCTATCATTACAGAAGAGAAACCGTAATCTACGCAGCTCTTGCAAGTCTCAAAGCTGTCACCGTGATCGAGGTGAAGGCAGATCTGGGGCTTTTTCCAACCGAGTTCCTTTGCATATTCCACAGCACCCTGAGCCATATAGCGGAGCAGAGTCTGGTTTGCGTATGCGCGCGCACCCTTGCTCACCTGAAGGATAACGGGGCTCTTGGTCTCTGCGGCTGCCATAATGATGGCCTGCAGCTGCTCCATATTGTTAAAATTGAAAGCGGGGATAGCATATCCGCCGTCGATAGCCTTGGCAAACATCTCGCGGGTGTTCACAAGACCCAATTCTTTGTAAGAAACCATAGTTTGAATTATTTTGTTTAACTTAGATAATTGTCTTTTTGAGGCACGCAAATTTATACAAAAAAGTTAATTTTGCCTTATGCAACGGAAAGTAATAATTTTTTCTGCCCCATCGGGCAGCGGCAAGAGCACCGTGGTGAATCACCTGCTTGCCAAATGTCCCATTCTCGAGCTCTCTATATCAGCCACATCGCGTCCGCCGCGCGGCAGCGAGAAAGACGGCGTGGAGTATTATTTCCTAACCAACGAAGAGTTTGAGCGCCGTATCGCCAATGACGAATTCGTGGAATACGAGCAGGTCTACGTGGGCCGTTATTATGGCACTCTGAAGAGCGAATTGGAGCGCATATGGTCCAAGGGGCACATCATAGCCTTTGACGTGGATGTCAAGGGCGGCGTAAATCTCAAGAAGATATTTGGAGACGACGCACTTTCCGTGTTCATCCAGGCGCCCAGCGTGGAGGTCCTGCGCGACCGACTGATAAAGCGCGGCACCGACACTCCGGAGGCCATAGAAGAGCGGGTGGCCAAGGCTGCCGAAGAGATGCAGTATGCGCCCAAATTCGACTATGTGCTGGTAAATGACAAGCTGGACGTGTGCCTCAAAGAGGCCGAGGGCCTTCTGGACCAGTACTGAAGAGGTCGCCGCCGGGTGGCGCTGTACTTTGGCACCTTCAACCCGATGCACGCCGGCCATCTGGCCATACTGAATTATCTCCGCCGGAAAGGCTTTGCCGAGGTGCGGATGGTGGTTTCTCCGGTGAGCCCGTTCAAGCCGGGTGGTGCCCAGACGGCAGAAGAACGTCTGGCGGCCGTGCGGCAAAAGGTGGCGCAGCACTGCCCGGAGGTGGTGGTCAGCGACGTGGAGTTCAATCTGCCCAAACCCAATTATACTATTAATACCCTCCGGCATCTGAAGCAGGCAGAGCCCGACACCGACTTTGTGATAGCGATGGGTGCCGACAATATAGCCGGCATTGAGGGCTGGCGCGAGTGGGAAACCATAGTGAAGGATTTCGAGATATGGGTGTATCCGCGTAAGGGATTCTATGTCAAGCGCAAATGCAAAAAGCTGGGTGTCAAGTATCTTGAAGATGCCCAGCTGGTAAATATCTCTTCTACCCAGATCCGTAAGGGCACGGCCGACAAGACTTTGATGATATGATATCCGAGCAGCTTTCTGCTGAGGCCTTCGAAGATTTGGCCTCCCGCATACTTTACGAGGATAACCACGTGCTGGTGATAAACAAGCGGGTGGGGGAGATTGTGCAGGGCGACAAAACGGGCGACGAGCCGCTGTGCGACACGCTCAAGGCCTTCATCGCGCAGCGCGACGGCAAGCCCGGCCGGGTGTTTATGGGTGTTCCGCACCGTCTGGACCGCCCCGTGAGCGGTATTGCAATGTTTGCCAAGACCAGCAAGGCGCTGGAACGCCTGAACGAGGCCTTCCGCACCGGCGACATCCACAAGACCTACTGGGCGCTGACCTGCGAAAAGCCGCAGCCGGCCGAAGGCGAGCTTAAGGATATGCTGCTACGCAACGAGAAGCAGAACAAGTCTTATATCTGCAACAACGGTAATCCGGCGGCAAAAGAGGCGCGGTTGCGCTACAAGGTCCTGAAGCAGTTTGAACGCTACACGCTGGTTGAGGTGGAGCTCCTGACCGGCCGCCATCACCAGATCCGCTGCCAGCTCTCCGGCATCGGCTGCCCCATCAAAGGCGATTTGAAGTACGGCGCCCCGCGCAGCAACCGCGACGGCGGCATAAACCTCCACGCCCGCAGCATCGTATTTACCCATCCCACGCGCAAGGAGCCGGTGACAGTCGTGGCGCCGGTAGACTGGCCGCCATTCATTCAGGAGTAGTTCCAGGCCACTTTTTCTGCCATTGTGTCAGTTTTTTCCCGCTGGCATAATCTTCGTATTTTCTACTGCCGAATTCAAAAACTGACAATAGAAAATTTAAAATATTACAACTATGGGAAAAATTATAGGAATTGACCTTGGTACTACCAACTCGTGCGTTGCCGTAATGGAAGGCAACGAGCCTGCCGTCATTATAAACAGTGAAGGCAAGCGCACCACTCCCTCCATTGTCGCTTTTACCGACAACGGAGAGCGCAAGGTAGGTGACCCTGCAAAACGTCAGGCCATCACCAACCCCCAGCGCACCATCTACTCCATCAAGAGATTTATGGGTGAGACCTACTCTAGGGTTCAGTCAGAAATCAACCGCGTTCCGTTTGCAGTGGAGCGTGGCGACAACGATACTCCGCGCGTGAAGATTGACGGCCGTCTCTATTCACCCCAGGAGATTTCTGCAATGATTCTGCAGAAGATGAAAAAGACTGCAGAGGACTATCTGGGACAGCCCGTTACCGAGGCTGTCATCACAGTGCCCGCATACTTCAGCGACAGTCAGCGTCAGGCCACCAAAGAGGCCGGCGAGATTGCAGG
>JAFRRR010000028.1 GCA_017428035.1 Bacteroidales bacterium
ATAAATTATGGCACGTATAGCCGGAGTTGACTTACCAAAAAACAAGCGCGGAGTTATAGGTCTGACCTATATCTACGGTATCGGTCGCAGCTCTTCCACCAAGATTCTCTCTGAGCTTAACATCGACGAGAACATCAAGGTTAAGGACTGGAACGACGACCAGATTGCAGCAATCCGCTCAAAGATTGCTGAGGTGTACAAAATCGAGGGCGAGCTTCGCTCTGCGGTTCAGATGAACATTAAACGACTGATGGATATCGGTTGCTATCGCGGCATCCGCCACCGTGTCGGCCTTCCCGTTCGCGGACAGAGCACCAAAAACAATGCGCGTACCCGCAAGGGCCGCAAGAAAACTGTCGCAAACAAGAAGAAAGCTACTAAATAGGAGACTTGAATTATGGCTAAAAAGACAACAACAAACAAGAAAAGAGTTGTTAAGGTTGATGCTTACGGACAGCTTCACGTCTCTTCAACTTTCAACAATGTAATCGTAACTATCACCAACTCTACCGGTCAGGTTATCAGCTGGTCTTCTGCAGGTAAGATGGGCTTCAGGGGTTCCAAGAAGAACACTCCCTACGCAGCTCAGGTTGCTGCCGAAGATGCTGCCAAAGTTGCCTACGACCTTGGTCTTCGCAAGGTGAAGGCTTATGTCAAGGGTCCCGGTTCGGGCCGTGAGTCGGCTATCCGCACCGTGCACGGCGCAGGTATCGAGGTCACCGAAATCGTTGACGTAACTCCTCTGCCTCACAACGGTTGCCGTCCTAAAGGCCGTCGTAAAGTTTAATCTTTTAAATCGAATCAGAATATGGCAAGATATACAGGGCCTAAGACCAAAATCGCCCGTAAATTTGGTGAGCCGATCTACGGACCGGACAAATATCTGGACAAGAAGAACTATCCTCCGGGACAGCACGGCTTGGCCAAGAAACGCAAAAAAACTTCTGAGTACGGCACCCAGCTGGCAGAGAAGCAGAAAGTTAAATATACCTATGGTCTTCTGGAGCGTCAGTTCAGCTCTATGTACGACAAGGCAGCCAGAATGAAAGGCCGCACAGGTGAGAACCTGATCATGCTCCTCGAGAGCCGCATTGACAATCTGGTTTACCGTATGGGTATCGCCCCCACCAGGGCCGCTGCACGCCAGCTCGTAAGCCACTGCCACATCACCCGCAACGGTGAGGTTTGCAGCATCCCCAGCACCATCATCCGCCCCGGCGACATCGTTGGTGTACGTGAGCGCAGCAAGAGCCTGGAAGTGATCCAGGACAGCCTCTCCCACGGTACCGGCAAGTACTCTTGGATCGAATGGGATGCCGACAAGTGCGCAGGAAAGTTCCTGAACCTCCCCGAGCGTACCGAAATCCCCGAGACCATCAACGAGCAGCTTATCGTCGAGTTGTACTCCAAGTAGTAGCGTGAAGAAACACTAACACCAAAAAACAAAACATTTTTATGGCAATATTAGCATTCCAAAAACCTGACAAGGTGATAATGCTGGACGCTACCGATACCTTCGGCCGCTTTGAGTTCCGCCCTTTGGAGCCCGGTTATGCGACCACCGTTGGTAACGCGCTTCGCCGCATTTTGCTCTCTTCTCTGGAGGGTTTTGCCATTACTTCCATCCGCATCGAGGGTGTCAAGCACGAGTTTGACACAATCCCCGGCGTGGTAGAGAACGTGGTGGACATCATCCTCAACCTCAAGCAAGTTCGTCTGAAGAGAATGATCGAGACTGAAGAGGGCGAAACTGCAACTGTGACTGTTAGTGGTAAGCAAGAATTCACTGCTTCTGACCTGGCAAAGAGTCTTTCCAATTTCTCTGTGCTCAACCCCGACCTGCACATCTGCACAATGGAGCCCAGCGTGAAAATCGTTATGGAATTCACCATTGGCAAGGGCCGCGGTTATGTTCCCGCAGACGAAAACAAAGACGAGAAGGCTCCGATAGGCACCATTGCAATTGACTCGATCTACACTCCCATCAAGAATGTCAACTATCGCAGGGAAGACTGCCGCGTAGAGCAGAAGACCGACTATGAGTCCCTGATACTTGAGATCACCACCGACGGGTCCATCTCTCCCAAGGATGCCCTGAAGGAGGCCGCAAAGATCCTCATCTATCACTTTATGCTCTTCTCCGACGACAAGATCACCCTCGAAGAGAACATAGCTCCCGAGAGCAAGAATCTTGACGAAGAGTCGCTGCGTACCCGCCACCATCTTATGACCAAACTTCAGGATCTGGAGATTAGCGTCCGCGCTCTCAACTGCCTCAAGGCCGTTGACATCGAGACCATCGCCGACCTGGTATCCCATAAGAAGGAAGAGCTGATGAAGCTGCGCAACTTTGGCAAGAAGTCTCTCACCGAGGTAGTGTTCCTGGTAGAGAACAAGCTCAAGCTCAGCTTCGGTATGGACATTTCTAAGTACAACATTGATAAAAAAGAAATATAAGATATGAGACACAACAGGTCAATAAACCATTTGGGTCGCAAGAGCGGACACCGCAAAGCTATGCTCGCCAATATGGCTTGCTCTCTTATTATGCACAAGCAGATAGAGACCACCCTGGCAAAGGCAAAAGCCCTCAGGATGTATGTTGAGCCCCTGATCACCAAAGCTAAGGACGACTCAACCCACTCCCGCCGCACCGTGTTCAGCTATCTCAAGCAGAAAGAGGCCGTTACCGAGCTGTTCCGCACTGTTGCTCCCAAGATTGCCGATCGTCCCGGCGGATACACCCGCATTGTGAAGACCGGTTTCCGCGTGGGTGATGCAGCCGATATGGCCATCATCGAGCTGGTTGACTTCAACGAGGCAGCTATCGCAGCCACCAAGAAGGAGACCAAGAAGCCCGCTACCCGCCGCAGTCGCAAGTCTGCTCCCAAGGCAGAGGCCCCCAAGGCTGAAGCCAAGGCAGAAGAGGCTCCCGCTGCAGAAGAGCCCAAGGCAGAGTAAGGGTCATCCCGAAGCCGGTATCCCCGGCGATAAAGCAACGCATATCCCTCTATTGGGGTATGCGTTGCTTGTTTTTTGCCATTGCGCCAAAAATATCTACCTTAGCATTTAAGAAAACGACTTTACAATGAAAAGGATACTTTTGATGGCAGTTTGCCTGATGGCTATGGCAACTGCGGCTATGGCCCAGGATATTAACGACCGTGCTGCATATTATTTCAATATTGACCACGACCTTTGGTACAATAGTTCCAATGCCGCCGGCCTGGCGCTGGGCAATATGGCGCAGTGGCGCAACGTGGCGCTGGGCTATGATATGGCCACCGGCAGTTTCACCGATTCGTGGGATGCCCGTTCCAAGTCGGTGGTTTCTGCATCTGGCGATATGCTGATGGATATAGAGGGCTTCAAGGTGGCCGCCAGGCTGGATATGGGGCTGGGGCGTCTTGCCAAGAGCCGCTACAACAACTCGCTCTATGAAGTGAGCTGGGATATGCCATATTTCGTGGCCATCAATTCTGACGAATCTTTCCTGTGGAGGCAGTCACGGGCAGCGCTTGACGTGAGTGCCGCCACTCCGCTGCTTTTAGACGACCGTCTTTCTGCGGGCATAAACCTTAAGATGGACCTTAGGGGCGCCTCAAAAAATGCCATACCTAACGGCAAATACCGCGGTATGCAGCTGGAAATAATGCCCTCTGCCACATTCGCTATAAACGATGATCATACGGTAGGCTTGGCGCTTGGCTACAAACTAAATCCTGCCCGCAGCCTTGTGGGCGGCGCTACAGCCAGCGGGGTTCTTGTGCTTCAAGGCTTAGGCTCTGCATCGCCGCGCATTGCGGGCGGGGACTTCCCTAATAAACTGGGTGAGCTGGACTACAACGCCGTCTTCTTTGCCGCAGCTGTGGACTACAATTACAAGGGCGACGCCTCTGACTGGCTGGTAGAGCTCACTTTTGACAAGGGAGCAACCCGGGTGACAGAGGTAGATAAGGCCGTGGGCAGGGTGGACAAGATTCTTACCGGCTTTTCTGCCGCCGGTCTGCTTGGCGACCAGCGCAGCCGCAAGATCTCGCTGGATATCCTCTACAACCTGAATTACTGGCTGGAAGGATCTATGGAAACCCCAAAGGGTACCAACAGCCAGCTTGATGCAGACCTTGGCTATACCGCCTATACCGATGCCGACCTTGAAACCGGCTTCGACTGGGTGTTCGGTCTTGGTACAGAGTTCCACCTGATGAACTACAAGAGGTTTTTCCCCGAAGGAAACCTGGCTAACACCAGGCTGATGCCCTATGCTTTCCTGGGCAAGAACGTCTCCATTGCACCGGAGCAGTCACTGCTGGCGCGCCTGAACCTGGGCTATAATTTTGCCGCCAAGACCAAATATGATTACAAAGGGACAACAGAAGGCAATTATATAGTCAACTATATGTACGACAAAGAGGTCGGCTATCTGGGCAGTTACTACCTCCGCACTTCGCTGGAGGCTGAATACACATACAGATTCAACTCGCTGCTGACCCCGTACGCATCGCTGGGCACAACATTGCTTACCCCTATGGGCAAAGGCAAGGGGAGCCGGTTCCTGCTGTCGTTAAGGCTGGGAGTTCTGTTCTAGAAAAGGCCGTTCAGCTGCGCCTCTATCAGGTCGCAGACGGCGCTCAGGTCGGCGGGATTCTCTTCAAAATCGTACTTGTCCACATCCAGGATAAGCAGCTTGCCGTCGGTGTAATTCGCTATCCACTTCTCGTAGCGCTCGTGAAGACCCTTGAGGTAGTCTATGCGGATGCTGCTCTCGTATTCGCGGCCGCGCTTCTGTATCTTGGCCACCACGTTGGGAATGGAACTGCGCAGGTAAATGAGCAGGTCGGGCGCCTTTACCAGAGAAATCATAAGGTTGAACAGGTCGCGGTAGTTGTCAAAGTCGCGGCCCGACATCAGGCCCATATCGTGCAGGTTGGGGGCAAAGATGTTGGCATCTTCGTAGATTGTGCGGTCCTGCACAATGACCTCGCTGCTGCGGCCAATCTCCACTATGTCGCGGAAGCGCTTGTTCAGGAAATAGATCTGAAGGTTGAAAGACCAGCGCTCCATATCCTCATAAAAATCTGCCAGATAGGGGTTGTGGTCCACAGGTTCAAAACGGGGTGTCCATTTGAAATGCTCGCAGAGCAGACGGGTCAGTGTGGTTTTTCCGCTGCCGATATTTCCCGCAATCGCAATGTGCATAGTTCTTCCGGTTTTTAGTGATTCTTACAAATTTAGCAAAAGAGTTTGTAATTTTGTGGTATGTATAAAGTTTTTTACTTCAACCCGCTGCGGGAGTGCTGCTATGTCGTATGGAACGAAAGCTGGCAGTGCGTCATCATAGACCCGGGCGCCCTGTCGCAGCGCGAACAGGAGCGTTTTGCAGAATATATCGGCCAGGAAGGATTTGAGGTCAAGGCCATATTGCTGACCCACGGCCATTTTGACCACATTTTCGGCCTGAAAGACGCCGTGAGCAGATGGCCGGTACCTGTATATATGCACTCCAAAGACCGGCCTGTTTTCGAAGGAGCCGAGGCCTTCAGCCATCTGCTGGGGCTGCCATACGAGGCCTACGAAGGGCCCATCGATGACATTATGGCCTGCGGCGACGCTCTGCCCGACGGGTTGAAATTTGAGGTGATAGAGACTCCCGGCCACACGCAGGGCTGCGTGTGCCTCTACCTGCCGCAGGACGGGCTGCTTTTCTGCGGTGACACCATATTCCGCGGTTCGGTGGGTCGTACCGACCACCAGGGCGGCGATTTTGACCAGATGATAGAGAGCATAAAGCGGGAGATACTTACGCTGCCGCCAGCCACCCGCCTTCTTCCCGGCCACGGCCACGACACCACTATAGGTGAAGAGATAGATACTAACCCATTTTTATGTATGTTTAAGCCCGAAGGGCGATAGAAAGTCCCTTCGAAACTTTTGCGATGGACTACATAGAGATCATAGGCGCCCGCGCGCACAACCTCAAGAACATATCGCTCACCATCCCGCGCGACAAGTTGGTGGTGGTGACGGGTGTTTCCGGCAGCGGCAAGAGTTCGCTGGCGTTTGACACCATCTATGCCGAGGGGCAGCGCCGCTATGTGGATACCCTTAACACCTATGCAAGGCAGTTTATGGGGATGCTGGAGAAGCCCGATGTGGACGATATCCGTGGCCTGAGCCCCATCCTGGCCATAGAGCAGAAGACCACCGGCCGCAATCCCCGCTCCACGATAGGCACCGTCACCGAAATCTACGATTTCTTCCGCCTGCTGTATGCCAGGGCGTCGCAGGCGTTCTCTCCCGCCACCGGGAAAGAGATGGTGCGCTATACCGACGCTATGATTGTGGATATGATCCAGACCGAGTATCTGGGCCGGAAGATATTGCTGCTGGCGCCGCTGGTTTCGGGCCGTAAAGGCCATTATAAAGAGCTATTCGAGCATCTGGTGAAGAAAGGCTACACGCAGGTGCTGGTAGACGACGAACTGCGCGATTTGGCGGGTATCGCCCCGCTGGACCGATACAAAGTCCATTTCATCTATCTGGTGGTGGACAAGCTGCTGCCCAGCGAAGAGTCTCGCGGCCGCGTGTCGCAGTCGGTGCTGACAGCACTGGGGCAGGGCAAGGGGAGCATCGCCATTATGGAATACGGCTCCGACGGGCCGCTGCGCTTCTTCAGCAAGAATTATGTCTGCCCCGACACCGGAATGTCGTTCGGGGTGCCGGCTCCGCACACGTTTTCTTTCAATTCCCCTCAGGGGGCTTGTCCGCACTGCGGCGGTCTGGGCAAGGTGGTCACCACCGACCAGAGCAAGATTATTCCCGACCCCGGCAGGTCCATTCTAGCGGGCGGTATAGCTCCGCTGGGCGCCTATCGCAAGAACAATGTGTTCGAGATTGTGGACGCCATTGCGAAGAAATACGGATTCTCGCTCAACGACCCCATCAGCGACATCCCCGAAGAGGCGCTCAGCGTGCTGCTCTACGGCAGCGACGAGCTGTTCAGCATAGGCAGCGGCAGCGAGCGGCAGATGGTGTCGTTCGACGGCATAATTGCCCGCACAATGACCACCGGAGACGAAAGCGACGACGTCCTGGCGCGCAAAGAGCGCTTCCTGGAAGAGAAGGTCTGCCCGGTGTGCGGCGGCACCAGGCTCAAGAAAGAGAGCCTCTGCTTCAAGATAGACGGGCTGAATATAGCCCAGGTGTCGGCGATGGACATAGACGACCTTTACGACTGGGTAAACGGCCTACCCGCCCGCCTGAGCGAGAGGCAGAACCTGATAGCGGCGGCGCTGCTGCGCGAAATATCCGACAGGGTCGGGTTCCTGAAAGAAGTCGGCCTGGGATATCTTTCGCTGGACCGTCCCACGGCCACGCTTAGCGGCGGCGAGAGCCAGCGCATCCGCCTTGCCACGCAGATAGGCAGCAAGCTGGTGAATGTGCTATACATTCTGGACGAACCCAGCATAGGCCTGCATCAAAGGGATAATGACAAGCTGATAGCATCGCTGAAGACGCTGCGCGACGAGGGCAACAGCGTGATGGTGGTAGAGCACGACCGCGAGATTATGGAACAGGCCGACTGGCTGGTGGATCTGGGTCCCGGCGCAGGCAATCTGGGCGGCGAACTGCTTTATAACGGCTCTCCCGCCGATATTGCCAAGGCCCCTGCAACCCCCACCACAGACTATCTGCTGGGCCGCAAAAGCATAGAGGTACCGGCAACCAGGCGTCCCGGCAACGGCCATTTCCTGGTCCTGACGGGTGCCAGAGGCAACAATCTAAAGAATGTGACGCTCAAGCTGCCGCTGGGCTGCCTGATAGGCATCAGCGGCGTCTCCGGCAGCGGCAAGAGCTCTCTGGTGAGCGAGACGCTGATGCCGATACTGAGCAACAAGCTGAACCGATCTTTCCATCCCGTGCTGCCGTATGACCTGCTGGAAGGGATAGAATATATAGACAAGGTGATAGAGGTGGACCAGCAGCCCATCGGGCGCTCTCCCAGGAGCAATCCGGCCACCTATATCAACGTATTCACCGCCATCCGGGAGCTGTTTGGCGCCACTCCCGACGCCAAGATCCGCGGTTTCAAGGCGGGCAGGTTCTCGTTCAACACCGCCGGCGGCCGCTGCGAGGCCTGCAAGGGAGCCGGCATACAGGAGATAGAGATGAAGTTCCTGCCCCCGGCGCACGTGGTGTGCAAAGAGTGCGGCGGCAAGCGCTACAAGCCCGACACCCTGGCGGTTCGATACAAGGGAAAGAACATAAACGACGTGCTGGAGATGACGGTGTCGCAGGCCTGCGAATTCTTCAAGGCCAATCCATATATCTACCCGCGCATCAAGGCTATGCAGGACGTCGGCCTGGGTTATGTGAAACTGGGCCAGCCCTCCACGACGCTTTCGGGCGGCGAGAGCCAGCGCGTGAAACTTGCGGCGGAGCTTAGCCGCAAGAGCACCGGCAGCACCCTGTACCTGCTGGACGAACCCACCACCGGCCTCCATTTTGAGGATATAAAGCGCCTGATGGAGGTGCTGCAGCTGCTGGTGGACCAGGGCAATACCGTGGTGATAATAGAGCACAATCTGGATGTGCTCAAGAGTGTGGACTATCTGGTGGATATGGGGCCCGAAGGGGGCAGCGCCGGCGGCAATATAGTTTGCGCGGGCACCCCCGAAGAGGTAGCCCGCTGCAAAGATTCCTATACAGGAAGTTATCTGGCCAAGGTTTTGGAATAAGACCTATTCCAGTGCCTGTTTGCTGCCGCAGAACAGGATTTCGCCCGTGCTCTTCTCGCTTATGAAATAGAGGAAAGGCTTGTTGGCCTTGAAGTAGAAGATGTCGCCGCCGGGGCCGACGCTGGTCACGCGCATACCTATGTAGGTCACTGCCGCAGCCTCGGTGCCCTCTTCGTCAACCTTGATCTTGGCTTTGTGACGGATCTCGTCTATGCACAGCGGAGTGTCGCTCATAGCAGAGAAATCGGCTGCGCTTGAGAAGGCCTTTTGCATACCCATATCCTGCAGAATCTCTATGCAGAGCTTCTCTGCGGCATATTCCTCTTCGAATTTGGGCATTGAGAACACAGTGCGGTAGTAGCGGCCGCCGCTGCGGTATGTGGCCCATTTTTCGGCATCCAAACCTGCGAGAACCTTTTCTGTGGAGACGCCGTTGCGGGGCACTATTATGGTCATTGCAAATGCGCCGTTGCCATAGGGCAGGCTCATTGCCTCTACATATTCGTCGCTGTAGACTCTGGCCTCTTCAAAGGTCTTGTTCATAAAAGTGGTCTTGACCTGCGAGCCGTCCCAATTGGTGAATTTATCTTCGGTATTGGACTCCTTGTTGAACGGGTCCGCCCAGATGCCCTTGAAATAGATGGCGTTCAGCAGGCTGACTATGGTGCTGGAGGGGACCTCGTCCACAATCTTGTTTATCATACCGTGGGTCTTTTCGCTGCACCAGCCGTTAATCTCGCCGGCGGCCTGCCTGCCGTCTGCCGGCAGGGCGCGCACCTCTGCTCGGAAGCTGTCTTCGATATCCGCTATATATGCAGGTTTGATTGTGATACCCTTCTTTGCCCAGAAACTGTTGGCAATCTCAAACACGGTGGTGTTGTCCACATCCTGCAACGCCGGTATCAAGCTGTGGTAGAACTCGCTCACATCGGCGTGGCTGAAGTCCTGGAAACCAAGAGCCCGGTACATCTCTGCCTGGGTTTCGCCCTGGGCACCGGCGGCGGTCATAGCCAGCGCCATCTGTATGCTGAAAGGAGAGATGAAGATGTTTTTCCCGGCATCTTCTTTGGCTGCGGCCGCCTTCAGAAAGTCAAAAGTGAAGGTGTTGGCGGTGTAGCCAATCTGCTGCTGGGTTTTGGTCAGGACTATATCCTGGCGGTCTTTGGGCTTATTGTCGGCCGGAGTGACATCCGGCTCTTTTTGGCAGGCGCTGGACATCATAGCTGCGCCAAGAAGTATGTTCAAAAGCATCATTGTCCGTTTCATATAGCGATTCTTTATGAGATAAATGCAAAACTGTGCCAAAAATAACTATTTGCAGTTTATTTAGTACCTTAGCGCTATGCATCCGCTGGAAAAGATGATAGCGGAGGGCGAGCACCTCCACCAGGATTTCAAGTTTTTCCTCTCCGACGCGCGCAAGATTGCCCGGAGCGTGGCGGCGTTTGCCAACACCGACGGCGGCCGGCTGCTGATAGGGGTCAAGGACAACGGCAAGATTGTGGGCATCAAGAACGAAGAAGATATCCATATGATAGAGGCGGCGGCGCAGGTTTTTTGCAAGCCCGAGGTCGATTATGAGCCCCGGATTTGGGAATATGGCCGCAAGCAGGTGCTTGAGGTGTGGATAGCGCCCAGTAGCCGCGCGCCCCACACCGCTCCCGACGAGAACGGCAAGCCCACGGTGTATATCCGCAAGGCGGACGAGAACAAGGTGGCAAGCGCGGTGGAAAAGCGCTATCTGGAGCTCAAGTTTGCCACCGATCCCGTGGCGCTGGTGGTTTCAAAGCCGCAACAGCGCATCCTGGACTGGTTTGCGGCGAACAACCTGCCGTTTGAGGCGGGCTACAACTACAACATCCGGTGCATCGCCTCCGGCTGCCTGCTCAGCGAAAAGGAGTGTGTGGATGCAGTGAGCCGGCTGATACTTCTAAATGAATCTGTTTGATTATGAAAAAGATATTACTTTGCCTGGCCGTTTGTGCGGCTGTGTCTGCCACTATTGTTTCTTGTGGAAAGTGGCAGGTTTTGGGCGGTGCAACCGGCACCCCGTCCAATCTCAGGACCGATCTGATAGAAAACACCGATGTCAATTACGGCAAGGGACGGTATGCCACCATAGCCTCCAGCCGCCCCAATTTTTCCTGGGTGGTTCCGCCGGTAGGAAGCGGCACCGTGCAGGTGGCCTACAGAATTGTCCTGGACAAGCTGACAGGGGCGGGACCGGAAGCTTTCGGCACCGTAAACAGTCAGGTATGGGACAGCGGCTGGGTAGAGTCCTCGCAAAGCGTGGCAGTGCCCTATGGCGGGCCGGCGCTGGAGCCCGGCTCCGACTATGGCTGGACTGTGGAGCTTCGCCTGATAGCCTCTTCTGGAAGGCATTTTCAAACGTCTAAAAGCGTTTTAAAACGTTTTAAAACGGCTGGGGAGATGGAGGAGTATGCCACCCCCGGTTATCCTCTTGAAAGGAAAATTGAAACAGCTTCTGAGGGCAAGGGAGGTATCTTTGATTTTGGCAAGGCGGCATTCGGCAAGCTGCGGCTTACTCTGACTGCCGCAGCGGACGACAGTATCACAATCATCATTGGCGAGCGGCTCAAGGACGGCAAGATTGAGCATACGCCGCGCGTAAGTTCTGTGGTCTATGACGAGATTGGTCTGCGAGTCAGGGCGGGCACCAATACCTATGTGGTGGAACCCAACCGAGACGGTCGCAACACCGGTCCTATGGCGGTACCGACGCAGGATTATGTCGGGGTTGTGGCTCCGTTCAGGTTTTGCTCTATAGACGGCAATGTGAAGGCAGACAAGGTGGAGCGCATCAGTTATCACTACCCGTTCAATATGGATGCGGCATCTTTCCGCTGCAGCAACGATACGCTCAATGCCATCTGGAATCTTTGCCACTACAGCCTGGAGCCCTGCTCTTTTCTGGGCATCTGGGTGGATGGCAACAGAGAGCGCATCCCCTACGAATATGACGCCCTTATCGCGCAGCTGTGCCACTACGGGAGCGACGCGGAGTATTCTATAGACCGCCGCACCATAGAGTGGCTGCTGGCCAAGCCCACCTGGCCCACAGAGTGGATTCTTTATACTGTGGAGATGGCCTGGAACGACTATCTCTGGACAGGCGATGCCCGTGCCTTAAGGGCCAATTACAATATCCTGAAGGCTCACAGCCTGGACGCCCTGCGCAAGGGCAACGACCTGATAAGCACAAAAGAAGGGCAGACCCCGGAGTTCCTTGCGAGCATCAACCGCACCAGTGCTATCAATGACATTGTGGACTGGCCGCACAACGGTTTTGAAGATGACGGCTTTGTATATTCCGATTTCAACGCCGTGGTAAATGCTTTGTATTACCGCACTCTGGTGCGCCTGGGCCGCATAGCAGAGGTACTGGCAAAGGAAGGCGCAGAGAATTATGCCGCCCTCACCGGCCGTTATGCCGCCGATGCCGCCTTCTTCAAGACAGAGGCTGCCGAGACCAGAATGGCCTTCCGCAATGCCTTCTTTGACACTTCCCGAGGCTTGGTGTGCGATGGCATAGGCATAGAACACGCCTCTCTCCACTCCAATATGACGGCTCTTCTGTGCGGGCTGCTGAATGACGATGAAGTGCCCGCCGTGGCCGATTTTGTACAGTCGCGCGGCTTGCGTTGCAGCATTTTCGGCGCCCACAATATGCTGGAGGCGCTCTATGCCGCCGGCCGTGGCGATGCCGCCCTGAAACTTATGACCAACCCCGATCTTCGAGGCTGGTACAACGGCCTGCGTCTGGGAACGACCATCACCCTGGAGGCCTGGGACGACAGTTTCAAGCCCAATCAGGACTGGAATCATATCGCGGGCGCCGCTCCCGGCAACGCCATCCCCTTTGGCCTGATGGGTATCAGACCTGTGGAACCCGGCTTCTCGCTGGTGGAGATCCGGCCTCAGATCGGGGACCTGGAGTGGGCTGAGATGACCCTGCCGACCATCCGCGGCAGCATTCATATGCGCGTAGACGGCAATTCTCTCTCCGTGACGATTCCCGCCAATATGCAGGCCGACATCTGGCTGCCCAACGCACGAGGCACAATGACCCGCACCACAGTGGGCAGCGGGTCACATAGTTTTGACAGGGTGTCCAGATATTAGTCGCCAGACTTATTCTTCCGAAGTAAACGGCAGTACGGGCAGCCGGTAGCTGTTCCAGAGGTGGCCTATGGCAAAGTCGTGCCAGAGGTAGCGTACGTATTTGGGCTCCGGAACCTCGGGTGCAGTGCAGCCGATGCTGTTGCCGTCGGTGCCGGTGATGCGGGCTGGATACCAAACCTTGTCTTCGCCTGCAACCTCAAAGCCGGAAACGCCCTTGAACTCCCATCCCAGGTCGGAATGGATGCCGCCTCCGCAATTGCTCAGGTAAACGATGGCGTTGGGGCCGTTAAAGGTGGCTTTTAGCAAATCGGGGCAGTCGCTGCCGTAGTTCTTGAAGCCGTACCATTTTTCCAGGGCCAGATAGGCCAAACGCTCTCCGATTTCGGCCTTTTTGCGGGGATGGATTATACCCTCTTCAAACTCGTATACAAGGTCGCAAGTGCCTATCATAGCCGAATTTGGAACCAGCTTGGCAGCCGCTTTCTGACGGTCGCGCAGCGGGGCCGCCAGTTTGGAATCGCCCTCAGAACTGTAGGGGTGGGGGGCAATCTGCACATAGTAGAACGGCAGGTCGCCGCGGCCAAAGAGCTCTCTCCATCTGGTGACCATAGCGGCTTGCAACTTGGCGTAGTCCTGCACGAAGATGCGGCCCACGTTGGAGCATCCCTGATACCAGATGAAGCCGTTGATGGTGTAGTGGCGCAGCGGATAAACCATTGCATTATACATCATTGTGCAGGTGTGCCAGGGTGTGGAGGCCTTGTTTTCGCGGATATCCTTGTCCACATCCTCGCCCTTGATGCCGCCCTTTATCAGGGATTCGCGGTCCATCCAGCACTCAATCATAGTGCCGCCCCAGCAAGGGACGATGAGGCCTACCGGCACGCCCAGTTCGCGGGTCAGCTCGCGGCCGAAATAATAGGCAGAAGCGCTGAATTCGGCTATATGGCCGCTGTCGGTGGTCCACCACTCGCCGGTGGCATCTTCAAGAGGGGTTTCAGAGACAGCCTTTTTTATCATAACCATACGAAGTCCCGGGTAATGACGGGCATCGCGCATATCCTGCCCTCCGTTTTCAATGGGCTGGAAGCGCCAGCCGCCCATAGGCATCTCCATATTGGACTGGCCGCTGCACAGCCACACCTCGCCTATAAGCAGATTTGCCAGAGAAAGTTTTTCTTTGCCGCAGGTCACCGTGACAGTCTGAGGGGTGAAAGAAGCCTCAGGGGTAGCCACGGCCACCTTCCAGAAACCGTCTTCACCGGCCACGGCCTTGTAGGCGGCCTTGCTCCAGGAAACTTTGACCTTTACGGTTGCGCCGGCATCGGCCCAACCCCAGATATTGGCGTCAGCTTTCTGCTGAAGCACCATATTATCGCTAAAAAAGCCCGGCATACGAAGACCGTCTGCCCTGGCTGCCAGGAAGGCCAGCAGGCAGGAAATAATAAGAATAATCCGTTTCATACACCAAAGTTAACCATATTATTTCTAACTTGCTGCCATTATGAAAAGAATACTTATCCTTTTGATGCTATATATGCTGGCTGCGTGCCATCACCAGCCGCTTCCGCCTGAGCCGATTGACCCTGAAGAGCCGGTTATCGACGACACTTATTCTCCCGTGAGCATTAAGAGCTGTGTGGATGCGGTACAGCCCTCTACCGGACTTGTGCTCTGGAGCGACAATGCCCGCGGCCGCCACGGCTCTTACGGGCAGTCTATTTCCCTGGAATATGCCTACTGCCTCCCCTGCAAGGTGGTCAAGGGCAAAAAAGACGGTAATATCCAGTACGACTGGAGCTCGTTTAACTCCTGGCTGAACGATGTGGCCTCGCGCAATCACCAGGCGGTGGTGCGCTTCCGCTACGAGTATCCCGGTAGCCGCGACGTGGACGGCAAGGCCGGCACCACCGCCGTGCCCGACTATATCAAGGCTCTGGATGACTACAACGAGACTTATTACAAAAACGAAGACGGCCCCACATACTATGCCGACTGGACCAATGCCGAGCTGCAGTGGTTCACCAAGCAGTTTTATACCGATTTCAATGCGGTATACAAGAGTGACCCCCGCATCGCCTTCGTTGAGGTGGGCTTCGGCCACTGGAGCGAATATCACATCTACGGCACACCGCTCAAGCGTGGCATTAATTTCCCGTCTAACGAATATCAGAAAGAGTTCCTGACATATATTGCAGGGGCGCTTGAGATACCCTGGCTTATATCCATAGATGCGGCCGACAGTTCTCCGGTAGTCAAAGATCAGTCGCTTATGGCGCTCACCTTCGGCCTGTTCGACGACAGTTTTATGCACAAGGATCACGAAGGTGACTATAACGAAGAGTGCTGGGATGCAATAGGGCAGGGCGTCCGCTGGATGACAGGCGCCTGTGGCGGCGAGATAAGTTATTACAGATCTTCTGACCAGCGCAACTTCCTGAATCCCGAAGGGATGTACGGCGTCACCTGGGAGCAGGCGGCAGCAAAGTATCACATAACCTTTATGATTGCCAACGACGCCCCCGGCGGCACCTACGGCACTGCAGAGCGCTTCAAGCAGGCCAGTATGTTCAGCGGCTACAATTTTGCCATCATTGACCTCAAGGCCAACGAAAAGAACACAATTGCCAAGGTTACAAACACCGGCATCGCCCCCATATATCGTGACGCCTATCTGGCGGTGGGCGGCGTGCGCAGCAAAACCTCCCTCAAGGGCCTGTGCCCCGGCCAGGAGCGGCTGGTGCTGGTAGAAAAACCCACCGACGGCAGCGATGTCACCATAGAGTCGGACTATATACTCCCGACCCAGAAAATACAGTTTGATGCAGATCTATAAACCTAATAATGATAAAACCATGAAAAGAATTCTTGTGGCAGTTTCACTTCTGCTGATGCTTGTTTCCTGTGCTCCGAAAAAGGCTGCGGAGCCCATCCGTCTCAATTGTCTTGTAAGTGTAGCGGCGGAGAACCGCGACCAATACATTGAGTTGTGCAAGCAGCACGTGGCTGCTTCCCGCGAAGATGAAGGCAACATTGCCTTTGACCTGATGGAGAGTGCAACCGACTCCTCAAAATTCCTGATTTTTGAGACCTGGGCCGACCAGGCATCGCTGGATAAGCACTCTGCAAGCCAGCATTTTGCAGACATTGTGCCTCAGACCAGCGCTCTTGCAACCACCGTTTTGCAGCAGATGCAGGCCGGAGTTGAGCCCGAAGGCGATTTTGTGCTCCGGCTCAACTGCCCCACTACAGTTTCTGCAGAAAACCGCGAGGCCGTGATAGCTCTTTGCAAAGAGCTTGTGGCAAGTTCTCTTGCCGACGAGGGCAATATCGCCTACGATTTGTACCTGAGTACCACCGACCCTGCAAAGATGCTCATTTTCGAAACCTGGAAAGATCAGGAGTCCTTGGATAAACACTCCGCGGCAGAGCATTTTACACGTCTGGTGCCTCAGATACAGGCGCTTGGAACGCTTGATGTAGAGAGCTTCAAGCTGCCCGTCAAATAGTGATGAAGGGATCAGCAAAGTTGCTTGTTTCCCTGCTGCTGGCGTTAGCTCCGGCGGCGGTGTCCGTGGCACAGCCGGCGGCCGTGGATATGGGCCTCAGCGTGAAGTGGGCCTCCTGCAACCTGGGCGCGGACGTGCCTCAGGGCAGCGGTGATTTCTATGCCTGGGGCGAGACCGCCGTCAAGGCTGATTATTCCGGCGATACCTATTACTGGAGCGCCAATCCCGTCAAGTACACCGAGCGGTTCATCCTCAACCGGCAGCTGGATGCCGAAGACGATGCCGCCCAGGCGCGGCTTGGAGATGGGTGGAGAATGCCTATGTTCACAGAGATGAACGAGCTGGTGCAACAGTGTGACTGGCAGTGGACCACACTTGACGGCGTCAATGGCTACCGGGTGACCAGCCGCACCACCGGCGGGAGCATCTTCTTGCCGGCGGCGGGCTATAAAGAGGGTCAGGAAGTGCTGTTCGCAGGCAGCGCCGGCCGCTACTGGACCGCCACCCGACACCCCTACCACGCAGGTTGCGCTATGGAACTCTTCTTCAGCTCCGACTTCCACTACGCCTATTTCTACCGCCGCCTGCGCGGCTATCCCATCCGCCCCGTCTGCGAATAGCCGCTAGCCTGCAGCGGCAGATGCCTCCGCCTGAAAGTTTTGCTCCCTGACGCTCGGTCGGTCCCCTCCCTCGCTAACGCCGGTCGCAAATCCTTTTAGGCATCCGGCTATTATCTGCCGCTGCAATTGTCAGACACGTGCACCCGGATATGCCATAGAATGCGCTGTGGGGCACATCTACGTGCGCATAGGGCTAATATCGGGGGTATGAGCACGGCCGCCCCGTCCAGGATGCACACCGAGGCCATATCGTGTGCGCATAGCTGACGCGATACTGCCGCCTACCTCACGCGTCGCGGCAGATGCCCGAGCGATATAGCGCAGAAAAAGCTTCGCGTAGGGAACAGGGGTTCTATGTTCTCCCTGGCCCGGAGCGAAGCTTTTTCGTAGCCTTGCGAGGGCCGACTACTTGCAGTAGAAGGTGAGGGTCTTGCCGCGGGTGATGTCGCGGTGGGAGATGAAGGGGCGTTTGAGGCGTTTGCAGCCCAGCTTGAAGGCCGTCTTTTGGGCGGCTTTCCTGTTTATAGTGAAATCGCGCCCATTCTCCTGATGGATTGTTATCCTGTCGAACGCAGGTATTCCAAGGGCATATTCCCCGTTGCCGGGACAAACCGGGTAGAACCCCAGACAAGCGAAAACGTACCACGCAGAGAGTTGCCCCGCATCGTCGTTGCCGCTCAGGCCGCCGGGACTGTTGCGGTATTCGGTGCGCATAATCTCCTGCACCGCCGCCTGGCATTTCTCCGGCCGGCCGATGTAATCGTAAAGATAAGCAATCTGATTGCCCGGCTCGTTGCCGTGCCAGTAGCGGTTCTCGCTGAACATCAAATCCAGCCGCTCCTCGAATAGCTCCCGCCCCACAAACTCTATCAGGCCGGGGATATCCTGCGGCACAAACCAACTGTAGTGGCAGGGAGTGCCTTCGGTAATGAAAGAGGTCTTTTTAAGATAATTATCTTCGTCCAGAAATGAGCCGTCCTCGTGGCGACCCTGGGCATAGCGGGTGTGGGGGTCGAACACGTTGCGCCAGTTGCCGGCGCGTTTTGTGAGCGCCTCGTAGTCTTCTTTGCTTCCCAGCTCGCGGGCCAGCAGACAGGCGCACCAGTCGTCGTAGGCATATTCCAGCGTGCGGCTGGTCTGCTCGTTGGCGTGAAAGGCATATTTCACGTGCTCTTCCAGCGGCAGATAGCCCAGCCGCATATAAACTTCCAGCGCCCGCCGGCCGCGGCCGTCTATGTAAAGTGAATCGCAAGGCGTCTCAAAGCAATTCTTGCGGATGCCCTCCCAGGCCTTGTTATAGTCGAAATTGCGGATGCCCTTGGTGTAGGCATCGGCAATCACGCTGGCGGCGTGGTCGCCAATCATCGCGCTGGTATAACTGCCCCACATAGGGAAGATGGGCATCCAGCCGCCCCGCTCGTATTTGCGCACCAGCGCCTGCATCATTTCGCCGCTGCGTTTGGGCTGGATTATGGTGTGCAGAGGGTGCAGGGCCCGGAAAGTATCCCAAAGATTGAAATCGTCAAAGTCGGGCTCGGCATCTATGTCGCTTACCATACGGGGGCTAAGCGAAGCGCGCCAGAATGAGGTGTAGAAGTGTTTCCTGACCTCGGGGTCGCCACCCTCTGTCTCGATCATACCCAGACGCTGCTCCCAGATGGCCTCCACGCGGCTTCTGGCGGCGTCAAAGTCCCAGTCGGGAATCTCTGTGTCCAGATTGCGGGCGGCGCCTTCCAGACTGGTAAAAGAGGTCGCCATCTTCACCAAAAGCGGGCCGGGAGCATCCTCAAACTCTATCTCGTACATTATCCGTCCAACGGGCTTGACAGCCTTTATGGGCTTGTTGAACCGCACCACTGCCCACGATGAATAGCCGGCCGGCTTGCCCCAGCCGTTATAAATTCGGTGTACGGGGTTTTCTGCCCTTATTTCGCCCGTTTCGCGGTCCCAGCTAAGGTTTGCATCGTTGTACTGCGTGTTGGCCCCAAATGTGAGCTTATTGCACTCCAGCTTCATTATGGCGCTGCGGCCAAAACCAGTGAGGCAGTGGCCGTCGTAGCGATAATAGCCGGGCTGCGCTTCTTCTTTAGAATGGTCCAGCGGCACCGGTTTGCAGTCCGGAATGATAAAGAAAGATCCGTAGTCCTGCGTTGCACTGCCGTCCAGCCAGTGAGAGGCGCGGAAACCCATCCACTCGGGCGCCTCCCAGCGATAGGGGGTGACCCCTTTCTGGTCGGAGATGCAGGTAGCAGGGGTCCAGTAGGTCATACCGTTGGGTGTGGTCACGCAGGGGAGGGTGTTGCCCACTACTTCGCCGCCGGCGCCGAAAATGCTGGCCGTGGGCGAGTCCGCCACCGCACAGCCTATGCGGGTGTCTATTTCGCGCACCGGCAGGATGCCGGCCACAAGAGCCACAAACAATGCAATCAGTTTCATACCCTAAAGATAGCCCAATGCCGGCTATTACGCAAAAGAAAAGAGCCCCGGAACGGGTCCGAGGCTCTGTATCTTGACGAATTAGTTATTATTTAACATTGTAAAGGAGTCCCTCAGAGGGTTTGCCTCTGAAGTCGTCACCACTCTTATTGCTCCAGGAGAACACGCGGATAGTGGAACCCTTGGTTACACCAGCAACACTGAGAGGAAGGCTGGCTTCGATTTCCACAAAATTATCACTGATTTTGCCCTTGAACTGGAAATTGCTCTTTACTTCGGCGCTGGATTGATCACCGCTGAATTCAGTGGCAATTGCAGGTTCTGTAGCGGAACCGCCAAACGGCTTGAAGTAGAGCCAAGTCTCAAGACCGTGTTCATTTTCTTTATCAACACCTGTCGCGGGGTTGTTGTCGGCATCAATTTCATAGTAAATATAGGCGCCGCCGCCCCAGATGGCAGTATTCTTATCTCTCTTGGAGTAGAAATAAATATTGTTGTCGTCGTTGGACACCTTGAACTCCATATAAACGGGAGTTTCTTTGGCGCTGGTCAGACCGGTCTTCACGCCAGCCCATTCGTCCATATTACCGTCGATAGTAATCTGTACGGGAGCATCTGCTGCATAAGCGAAGAGATCCCTGATCTGGATAACCTCATATTTATCTTTGGTGTCTGCGTGGCAAACAAAGCGGATAGCGCAGACCTTAGTGATATCGAAAGGACCCTCTGCGTTATTGGGGTTGTTGGAAGAGGTAAAGGGAA
>JAFRRR010000029.1 GCA_017428035.1 Bacteroidales bacterium
CGCATTGGCGTCGTTGGTCAGAGTCACGGTCACGCCGAGTTTTTTCTCCATATATTTCGTGAGGGGCACTGCACCTTTGTTTGCCCAGGGCAAATTGGGTGCGAAGGCAATCTCGCCGGTGTAATAGTTGCCATTGGGGGCGCCGATGCCGACACCCTGTATCTGGTCCATACCGACTCCCTTGGCGAGGTCCTTGATGGCGTCGCACACAGAGTCCATAAACTTATTGCCTTCGTCGGCACCGTATTTAGAAGTGATGACAGTCTGGGCCACGATGTCGCCGCGACGGTCCACGATGCCTATCTTGGTGGTCTGGCCACCGATGTCAACGCCAGCTACGTAAGGTTTATCCATAGTCACTGTTGATTATATATTATTCAACGGGGATGTCTTTATTTACATTCTTGTGGCCTGCAAGTCCGTAGAAGAGCAGGAATGCCAGGCAGGCAACCAGCAGCCAGTAGCTGGGGATTGAACCAACCTTGTCGGCCAGCAGGTTCTGCAGGAACGGGATGATACCGCCGCCGCAAACCAGAGTCATAAAGATACCGGAAGCGGGAGCAGTGTATTTGCCCAGACCCTCGGTGGAGAGGTTGAAGATGGAACCCCACATCACGGAAGTGCACAGACCGCAAAGTGTCAGGAATACGAGGCTTACGGGCACGGTGTATTTGGCGATGGTGATGGTGTTGCTCTCGGGGATGAACATGGCCAGGATCAGGAAGATGATGGCTACCATAGAGGTGCACACAAGCATAGCCTTGCTGGAAACCTTGCCGCCGATGGCGCTGCCAATCAGACGGCCGATGAGCATACAGAACCAGTATGCGCCAATGAAAGTACCTGCGATAGCGGGACCTACGGTGGCCAGGCTGGAGAAGTGGATATTAGCAGTGTTGGGGATACCGACCTCAATACCTACATAGAAGAAGATGGCGATGGCGCCCAGTACAAAGTGACGGAAGCTCAGAGGGCTGTGCGCGTCTTTGACGGCATTGCCTGCCAGACGTGCTGCCTTCTCTTCTGCAGTCTCCATATGCGGCTCGGGGATCTTGGTGAAGAGAATCACCAGGAAAGCGATGGCAAAGATGGCCATTGCTATGATCATCACGGGAGCAGCCTTGGCCACGGTAGCGTTCTCTATGGAACCGCCCACCAGCCAACCTACCAGGATAGGAGCGATGGTGCCGCCGATGGAGTTGCAGCTGCCGCCCATCTGGATGAGCTGGTTACCCTTGTTTCCGCCGCCGCCCAGGGTGTTGAGCATAGGGTTGACCACGATGTTGAGCATACACATTGAGAAACCGGCCACGAAAGCGCCCAGCACATATACGAAGAAGCTCTCTGCATAGCCGCTTAGGAACTGGATGGCAACGCCTATGAAACCTACGATAACGGCTGCCAGGGCGGTGAATTTATAACCCTTGCGGCGCAGGATGATACCTGCGGGGATACCCATACAAGCGTATGCGATAAAGTTTGCAAGTGTTCCAAGCTGGCTGAGGGCCTTGCTTGCGCCAAACTGGTTGGTGACCACTACACCCATGGAACCTGCGAGGTTGGTGACGAATGCAATCATAAAGAAAAGGGCAAACATCACAATGATGGCAGGTGTGTAGTTCTGTTTTTTAGTCTCTGTCATAATGTTATTTGTTATTGATTAATAATTGCCTGTGACAAAAATCTCTACAAGATACGAAATTTATTTCAAAAAATGAATAAACAGGCCGCTGCGGAGCTTTGGCTCGAACCAGGTGGTCTTGGGCGGCATAATGTTGCCCGTGTCGGCAATGTTTATCAGTTGGTCCATAGAGACGGGGTAGAGGGCAAACGCAACCGCCATCTCGCCCGAATCGACCCTTTTCTTGAGCTCTCCCAGGCCGCGGATGCCGCCCACGAAGTCGATGCGCTTGTCGGTGCGCAGGTCCTTGATGCCCAGAATCTTGTCCAAAACGAGATTGGAGAGCACAGTCACGTCCAGCACCCCGATGGGGTCGCTGTCGTTGTAGGTGCCGGGTTTGGCGGTGAGAGAATACCACACGCCTTCAAGATACATAGAGAAGTTGTGCAGCTTTTCGGGACGATACGGCACTGTGGAAGGGCAGTGGCAGGGGAGTTCGCACTCGCACTTGCCTCCGTCCAGGGTGCAGTCGCAGCGGCACTCCACTATGAAATCCTTTTGCAGCGCCTCTATGAACTGCTTTGCGCTCAAACCGTTGAGGTCTTTCACCACGCGGTTGTAGTCCATAATCTTGAGCTCGCTCTGCGGGAAGGCAACCGCCATAAAATAGTTGTACTCCTCGTCGCCGCGGTGGTGGGGATTCTGCTCGCGCTTCTCCACGCCTATGCGGACGCTGGCGGCGGTGCGGTGGTGGCCGTCGGCGATATACATTGCATCGATACCGGCAAAGGCTTTGGTGATGGCCTCTATAGAAGCTTCGTCGCTGATAACCCAAAGGGTATGGCCTATTCCGTCCTCGGCCACAAAGTCGTATTCCGGCTCACCGGCCGTGGTGCGGCGGATGATGTCGCCCAGAACGGCGTTGTCGCGGAATGCCAAAAATACCGGCTCCACATTGGCGTTCTGGTCGCGGAAGTGGCGCATACGGTCGTCTTCCTTCTCTTTGCGGGTCAGTTCGTGCTTCTTGATGGCGCCGGAGAGATAGTCATCTACATAGGCGCACAGCACAAAGCCGTACTGGGTGCGGCCGTCCATAGTCTGGGCGTAGAGATAGTAGTTCTCTTTGCCGTCCTGCACCAGCCAGCCGTTTGCCTGCCATTTTTTGAGATTCTCAACCGCCTTGGCATAAACGCGCGGCTCGTGCTCGCCGGCAATGGGGTCGAAATCAATCTCGGGTTTGATAATGTGAAGCAGCGATTTTTCGCCGGCCTCTGCTTTTGCCTCCTCTGAATTGAGGACATCGTAGGGTCTTGAAGCGACTTCGCCCGCATATTGTTTAGGCGGGCGAAGTGCAGCAAAAGGTTTAACTTTTACCATATGTGATTAGAATTTGTTCAGTTGGAACTTGGTGCAACCGTCTTTGAAGAATGCACAAATCTGGTTGGCTGCAGCCAGGCCGGCGTTGAGGTTGGCCTCGGCGGTCTGGGCGCCCATTTTCTTGGGGGTTGCAAACACCCTCTCGCCAAACTTCTCGCGCAGGGCGGCGTAGTTGGAAGGCGCTATGTCGGTGGCATATTTCAGGTCGGGACGCTCTTCCAGAGCCTTTTCCAGGCCGGCCTCGTCAATAACCTCCTTGCGGGCGGTGTTGATAAGAGTGGCACCCTTGGGCATCTTGGTGATGAGGTCGTAGCCGATGCTGCCGATGGTCTCGGGAGTGGCGGGGATGTGGATGGAGACGAAGTTGCAGCCGGAGTAGAGGGCCTCTACGCTGGCGGCGGGCTCGGCGCCCATCTCCCTGATTTTCTCTGCCGGGATAAACGGATCCACAGCCATAACGCTCATACCCAGCGCCTCGGCCTTCTTGCCCATCAGGCGGCCGACGTTGCCGTAGGCCTGGATGCCTATCTTCTTGCCCATAATCTCACTGCCGGTGGCGGGAGTGAACTGGTTGCGGCACATAAATATCATCATAGCGATGGCCAGCTCGGCCACTGCGTTGGCGTTCTGGCCGGGGGTGTTCATAGCCACCACCTTTCGGGCGCTGAGGGCGTCCAGGTCCAGATTGTCAAATCCGGCGCCAGCGCGAACCACAATCTTGAGGTTCTTGGCAGCCTCAACCACCTCTGCGGTGACCTTGTCGGAACGAACAATAAGGGCGTCGGCATCTGCAACAGCAGCCAGCAACTCTTCTTTGGAAGTATATTTCTCAAGCAGCGCCAGAGTGTGGCCTGCGCTCTCTACAATGTTTCTGATGCCCGCAACAGCAGCTGCTGCAAAGGGTTTTTCAGTAGCAACTAAAACTTTCATATCGGCTTATTTGTGAAGTTTTTCAAATTCCTGCATAGCGGCAATCAGTGCCTCCACTGCCTCTACGGGGCAGGCATTGTACAGCGATGCGCGGAATCCGCCTACGCTGCGGTGGCCCTTGATGCCCACCATACCGCGCTCTTTGGCAAAGGCCAGGAACTCGTCCTGAAGGTCTTCCTTGCCGGGCGCCATCACAAAGCAGAGGTTCATAATAGAGCGGTCCTCTTTGGCAGCGGTGCCCACGAACATACTGTTGCGGTCAATCTCGTCGTAGAGCATCTGCGCCTTCTTCACGTTGATCTTGTTTATGGCCTCTACGCCGCCGATGCTCTTGAGCCACTTGAGGGTCTCGTTCATCACGAAAATAGAGAACACGGGCGGGGTGTTGAACATAGAACCGCCGTCGATGTGTGTCTGATAGTTGAGCATAGTGGGGATGTGGCGGCTAACCTTGCCCAGCAGATCTTTGCGGATTATGCAGAATGCCACGCCGGCGGGACCCACGTTTTTCTGTGCGCCGCCGTAGATGATGCCGTACTTTTTCACATCGATGGGACGGCTCATAATATCGGATGACATATCGGCCACCAGGGGCACGGGGCTGTCAAAATCTTCGCGGATCTCGGTGCCGTAGATGGTGTTGTTGGTGGTGATATGGAAATAATCCACGTCGGTGGGGATGGTCCAGCCTTTGGGAATATAGCTGAAGGTCTTGTCGGCAGAGGATGCAACCACTACCGTCTCGCCAAGGGCGGAGGCCTCTTTGCAGGCCTTCTTTGCCCAGACGCCGGTCTCAAGATACGCAGCTTTCTTTTCCAGCAGGTTCATAGGCACGCAGAGGAACTGCATAGATGCGCCTCCGGCCATAAACAGTATCTCATATTCTTCCGGGATGTTCAGCAGTTCCCTCCAGAGAGCGCGGCACTCGTCCATAACCTCGCCCCATTCTTTGCTGCGGTGCGAAATCTCGATAACGGAAAGGCCTGTGCCTTTGAATTCTACAAGAGCCTCTCTGGCGGCCTCTACTGCGACCCTCGGAAGAACGCAGGGTCCGGCGTTGAAATTGTAAGCTTTTTTCATTGCTTGTATCTATGGTTTATAATTATTTCGATTAGTGTCCCAAAGGTATAAATTCTTCGGTGGTTTTCTCACAATAGTGGCACAATAGTTTCACTTTTTTGTGGTCTACCACGGTGCTGAATCGGGTGGGGATGCTCTGGTGGTTGGTCACGCACATCGGGTTGGAGCATTTGGCAATGCCCACAATGGTTTCGGGCAGCTCGATTTTCTTTTTCTGGACAACCTCGTAATCTTTGATTACGTTCACCGTGGCGTCGGGCGCGGCCAGCGCAATGCGGCTAAGCTCGGCATCTTCGAAAAACCGGTCTGCTATTTTGATGATGCCCTTGCGCCCCAGGGTCTTGCTCTCCAGGTTGGAGCCTATGGTGATGGGGTTGGCAGAATGCGCAAGGTCCAGGATGTCTATGACCTGGAAGATGCTCTGGGCGGGGATATGGTCCAGCACGGTGCCGTCTTTGATGGCACTCACTTTAAGTTGGGTCTGTTTTTCTGACATAGGACTTTGGGCTTATTTATAACCAAGCAGATATGCAATTATGGCCATACGCACGTACATACCGTTCTGGGCCTGTTTGTAGAAATATGCATAGGGAGTGTCGTCCACATCCTGGGCAATCTCGCCCACGCGGGGCAGCGGGTGCAATATCTTCATATTCTCCCGCACGCCGGTGAGCATACTGCGCTCCAGGCGGTAGACGTCCTTGACTTTTTCATATTCCATAGGGTCGCTGAAGCGCTCTTGCTGCACGCGGGTCATATAGAGTATGTCGCAGTCGCACAGGTGCTCCTGCAGCGAACGGCTCTCTTTGTAGGGGATGCCGCGCTTGTCCAGGAAAACCTTGTATTCTGCCGGGAGGCGCAGCTCGTCGGGGGCGGTGAAATAGAAGCTGGGGTTGAAGTGCGACATTGCCTGCAGCAGCGAGTGCACCGTGCGGCCGTATTTCAAATCGCCCACCATATTGATGGTGACATTCTCCAGGCGGCCCTGCGTCTGCAGTATCGTGTAGAGGTCCAGCAGCGTCTGGCTGGGGTGCTGGTTGGCGCCGTCGCCGGCGTTCACCACGGGGATGTTGCACACCTCGCTGGCATAGCGGGCGGCACCCTCCAGCGGATGGCGCATCACAATTATGTCCACATAGTTGGAAACCATCTTGATGGTATCCTTGAGAGTCTCGCCCTTGCTGATGCTGGTGTTGGCCACGTCGCTGAAGCCTATAACCCTGGCGCCCAAGCGGTTGGCGGCGGTCTCAAAGCTCAGGCGGGTGCGGGTGGATGGCTCGAAGAACAGGCACGCCACCACCTTGCCGTCCAGCAGCTTGCTGCTGCCGGTGGCCTCCATTTCCCGCGCCACAGAGAGTATGTGCAGAATCTCCTCCTTGGAGAAATCGTGTATTGAAATCAGACTTTTGTGCATATGCAGATTTTATTCATTGATTCTAAAAAGGAGTGCTCCATAGTGAGCCGCACGTCCACCTCCAGCGAACAGGCGTTTTCGAAAACGGTGTTTTGGGGCGCCAGCTGAAAATCTTTCAGGCACTTCATCACGGCGTTCATCTGAAGGTAGTCAAATTCCACCCTGCAGCGCACCGTGGCAATCTTCTCTATGATCTGGGCATTGGCAATGGCATCTGCTGCGGCCGACTTATAGGCCACAATCAGGCCGGAAGTGCCCAGCAGGATGCCGCCGAAATAGCGCACCACCACAATCAGTATGTCGCTCAGATCATTTGAAAGTATCTGTCCGTAAATCGGCTTTCCGGCGGTGGAAGATGGCTCCCCGTCGTCGTTGTAGCGGAAAATCTCGCCGGTGTGCCCGATCCTGTAGGCCCAGCAGTGATGCCTGGCGTCGAAATATTCTTTCTTCAGGTTGGAAATCAGAGCTTTGGCCTGGTCTTCGCCGGTCACGGGAAAAGCGAAAGAGAGAAACTTGCTCCCCTTGTCCTTATAGATACCTTTGGACAGGGCGCCGATGCTCTTGTAGCAATCTATAGCCGATTGCGGATTAGGGTTCATTTGAATTGCGAATTTACGCCATTTTTTGTACTTTTGCAAAGATACAAATGACTTACTATGGCAAATATGGTGTATAAGTTCAAGGCTACTATACCTTATAGCAAGGTGTTTATGCGAGAGTTTGCGGTTCGCCCAGACATGAATCTTTTCCGGTTCAACCGCTATATCCTGTCTGAGCTGTGCTTCTCCACAGACCAGATGGTTATTTACCGTGCATTCAATGAAAAGGGTGTGTGCACCGGCCGCTATGGTCTGTTTGACCTTGGCGACGGCAGCCTGGACAACATCACTTTTGCCGACATCATCTCCCGCGGCCAGGTCAAGATAGAGTTCGTCTACAACCTCAGGCCGGAGCGCATCATCAATCTCGAATTCGAGGGCGAAATGCCGGAGGAGCCCAGAATGAGCTACCCCTGCATAGTGGGCGAAAAAGGCCACAACCCCTCCCAGTTTGCCGACAAGTACGAAGATTATATGTACGAATCTCCGGTGCGCGGGGCCAAACTGGCTGCAGGCGAACTTCCGGACGACGATGACGACGAAGACGAAGATGATGACGACGAAGTAGAGGAGATCTACGACGGCGGTCTTGACGGGGTGCAGGATGACGAATAAAAAGCTGCTCATAATCCTGGGCCCTACGGCCGTGGGAAAGAGCGACTTTGCAATCAATCGTGCCCGGGAGCTCTCTTCTCCCATTATCAATTGCGACTCAAGGCAGATTTTCAAAGAGATGAACATAGGCGTGGCGCGTCCCACGCCGGAGCAACTGCACGCCGTAAAGCACTATCTGATAGCCAATCATTCGGTGGAAGAGCACTACACCGCCGGCATCTTTGAGCTGGAGGCTATGGCGCTGCTGGAAGAGCTGTTCAAGACCCACGACACCCTGGTGGCCACCGGCGGCAGTGGTTTTTATATCGACGCGCTGGTCAGCGGTCTGGACGACTTCCCCGCCGCCGACCTCAATCTCAGGGAAGATCTTACTTCCAGGCTGGAAAACGAGGGGCTGGAAGCTTTGCAGGCCGAGTTGAAGCGCCTTGACCCCGAATCCTACGAAGCCATAGACATATCCAACCGGCAGCGGGTGGTGCGGGCGCTGGAGGTGACCATAGCCACCGGCCGCAAATTCTCTTCTTACAAGAGCGCCAGCGCCAAGCAGCGTCCGTTTGAAATAGAAAAAATCGGCCTCAGACGAGACCGTGAGGCCCTTTACCAGAGAATCGACGCCCGCGTGGACGAGATGATGAGCCAGGGGCTGGAGCAGGAGGCGAGAGGGCTGCTGCCGTTCCGCAGCCGGCCGGCACTGAATACCGTGGGCTACAAAGAGTTGTTCGGTTATTTTGACGGGGAGTACCCGCTGGAAGAGGCGGTGCGGCTCATCAAGCGCAATACCCGTCACTACGCCAAAAAGCAGATGACCTACTGGCGCAGGGACAACTCCATAAAATGGATTGACCTGGATTAGTTTCCTATCTCAGAAATGAATTTGATGCGCACCAGGCGGACCTCGATTTCGTCGTAGTCGCCAAGGTCGCGCATAGCCTCGTCAATGGAGTCGCTGTGGGCCTCTTCCCTGAAATACTCATAGATATCCTCCATATCGTCGGGGTCCACGGCGCGGTGGATGTAATAGTCTATGTTGATGCGGGTTCCGGAGTTCACAATGGACTCTATCTCGTCCAGCAACTCGCTCATATCCATACCCTTCATCTGGCAGATGTCCTCGAAAGGCATCTTGCGGTCGATGCTCTGGATAATGAATATCTTGTTGGCCGATTTGTTGGCAACGTTGCGCACCAAAATGTCGTCGGGGCGCAGGATGTCGTTGTCCTCTACATACTGGCTGATGACCTTGATGAATTCGCCGCCAAACTTGCGGGCCTTGCCTTCGCCCACGCCCTGGCAGTGATGAAGCTCTTCCAGGGTGATGGGGTACAGGATGGACATATCTTCCAGCGACGGGTCGGCAAAGATGACCCAGGGCGGGAGGTTGAGCTTGCGGGAGAGGTTCTCGCGCACACTCTTGAGCACCTTGAGCAGGGTCTGGTCGCCACCGCCGCCGCCCACGGGCTTGTTGCGGGCAATGGGGTTGTCGTCGTCATCGTCGTCACACTCTGCAAACGAGCGCTGCTCGGTGAGCATTATGGGGTAGGGCATCCTGCGGAATTCCATACCCTTGGCTGTGATGTTTATAAGGCCGTACTTGTCTATGTCCTTGTCCAGCAGGTGCAGCACCAGGCCCTGGCGTATCACCGCCGCCCAGAAGCGCTGCCCTTTTTCGCGGCCAATGCCGAACAGGGGATGCTTGTGGTGGTTATATGACTTTATTATGGAGTTGGAGACGCCGGCCAGAATGTCGGCCAGATGCTCCGTCTTGAAATTCTCTTTCAAGGAAAGTATCAGCTCCATCACGTTGAGCATATCTTTCTGCCCGTCAAACTGCTCTTTGGGATAAAGGCAGTTGTCGCAGCAGCCGCAGTTGTCCTGGTTGTAGTCCTCGCCAAAATAGTTGAGCAGTATCTTGCGGCGGCACTGGTTGCTCTCTGCATAGGAAACCACGTCCAGCAGCAGCTGCTTGCCAATCTCCTGCTCCGAGATGGGCTTGCCCTGCATAAACTTCTCCAGCTTCTGTATGTCCTTGTGGTTGTAGAAAGTGATGCACTTGCCTTCGCCTCCGTCGCGGCCGGCGCGGCCGGTTTCCTGATAATAACCCTCCAGGCTCTTGGGCACGTCGTAGTGAATCACAAACCGTACGTCGGGCTTGTCAATGCCCATACCGAAGGCTATGGTGGCCACAATCACATCGGCCCTCTCCATCAAAAAGTCGTCCTGGTTGGCGGCGCGGGTGGCGGCGTCCAGCCCGGCGTGGTAGGGACGGGCCTTGATGCCGTTCACGTTCAGCAGCTCCGAGAGCTCCTCTACCTTCTTGCGGCTCAGGCAGTAGATGATGCCGCTCTTGCCGGGATTCTCTTTTATGAATTTGATAATCTCGCGCTTGGCGTCGGTCTTGTCCCTTATTTCATAATAGAGATTGGGCCGGTTGAAAGAAGATTTGAAGACCTTGGCGTGGGTCATTCCCAGATTCTTCTGGATATCGCTCTGGACCTTGGGGGTGGCGGTGGCGGTGAGGGCAATCATAGGCGCCTTGCCAATCTGGGACACAATCTCGTTTATTCGGCGGTATTCCGGCCGGAAGTCGTGCCCCCACTCGGAGATACAGTGCGCCTCGTCAATCGCATAGAACGATATCGGGATGGTCTTGAGCATCGCGATGTTCTCTTCTTTGGTGAGCGATTCGGGGGCAACGTATAGTAGTTTGGTGCGGCCGGCGGTCAGGTCGGCGCGGACTTGCTGGATCTGTGTCTTGCTCAGCGAAGAATTAAGAAAGTGGGCTATCGCGCTGCTGTCCTCGCTCTGCACGAACTCGCGCAGGGCGTCCACCTGGTTTTTCATAAGCGCGATCAGCGGAGAAATCACAATGGCGCAGCCCGGCAGGCAAAGGGCCGGGAGCTGATAGCAAAGCGACTTGCCGCCGCCGGTGGGCATCAGCACAAAAGCGTCACCGCCGCCAATCAGGTGAGTGATAATCTCCTCCTGGTTGCCCTTGAAAGAGTCGAAACCAAAAAACTTTTTGAGTTTCTGATGGATGGCTTCTTTGCTGACGGTCATAAACGTTAAAAACAATTCTTCCCGAATATCAAATATACCTTTTTATTGGGACACTGCCAAAAAAACTTATAAACATTTTTGCCCGTATTAATAAATAATGAGTATATTTGCAGTTCTAAATAAGACAATTAAAGAGTTTAAAATATTTAATTAAAAAATGAAAGCAATCAAATTATTCGCAGTTTGCGCTTTTGCAGCGCTGATGACTGTGGCTTGCTACAACGCTCCTTCCGTTGAAAAGCAGCCCGAGGGTATCACCAAAGCCGATGTAGACGATGCCAGTTATGCACTTGGCGTGTTCTATGCACAGGCAATCACCAACAACAATCTTGGCGATATGAACTACAATGCAGTGGTTCGTGGTTTCAAAGATGCACTCAAAGGAAAAGAAGGTCTGGATCAGATGTTTGTAAACCAGCATATGAGCGAGTTTATGCGCAAGCGTGATTCCGTTCTCGCAGAGGTCAACAAGAAGGCCGGCGAGGAGTTCCTTGCAAAGAACGCTACCGCAGAGGGCGTTGAGATAACTCCCAAGGGTGTTCAGTACGTGATTGTACGCCCCGGTAACGGCAAGTTCCCCACCAGCATCAAGGATACCGTTAAGGTCAGCTACGAGGGTACCACTCTCGATGGTAAGGTGTTTGACTCCTCTTATGAGCGCAACGACACCGTTTCTTTCCCTCTCAACCGCGTTATAGAAGGTTGGCAGGATGGTCTTATGAAGTGCGACGAAGGCAGCGAGGTTACCCTCTGGATCCCTTCAGAGCTGGCATACGGTCCCCGTGGCCCCATGGGCCCCAACCAGACCCTGAAGTTCAAAGTTGAGCTTCACGAGGTTCTTCCTTTCGTAGAGAAAGAAGAAGAGGCTAAATAATCCGGTCCCAAGACTGGTTCTAAAGCGCAGTATGCCGTTAATTCGACATACTGCGTTTTGATAAATGGATGCTATGTCCACGTTCAGGAGGATACTTTCTTACGCCAAACCCTACGGTCGCTACTGGCCCGGCTATCTGGTATTGTCGATACTGTCGGTGATATTCGGGATAGCCAATTTTGCGCTGATAGGGCCGGTGCTGTCGGTGCTTTTCGAGCCCACGACGATGACGGGAGTCACCGCCAGGCCGGAGTTCTCTTTCAGCGTAGGGTATTTCGAGCAGCTGTTCCAGTATCTGCTGGGCGATACCATCCTCTCCAAGGGGGTGATGCACGGGTTGTGGTTCGTGGCGCTGGCGCTGATTGCGGCGTCGCTGCTTTCCAACATCTGCCGCTACCTTTCGCAGCGGATTCTGGTGAGTATGAAGACCCGCCTTATGCAGAATATCCGCCGCGACCTCTTTGCCAAGATATGCTCTCTGGACATAGGCTATTTCAGCGACAAGCGCAAGGGGGACATCCTCTCCAGCATATCCAACGATGTCAGCGAAGTGCAGAACACCGTGGCCAGCAGTTTCCACATCATTTTCCGAGAGCCGCTGCTGGTTATAGGCTTTCTGGCGATGCTGTTCTATATGTCGCCCAAACTGACCTGGGTGGCGCTGGTGGCGATACCCCTGTCGGCCTTTGTGATAAGCCGCATCACCCACAATCTCCGGCGCGAGGCGGCGGTGACCCAGAGTCTGATGGGGCGCATCACCAGCCGGTTCGAAGAGGCCATTTCTGGCAGCCGCATTATCAAGGCCTTCAACGCAGAGAAATATGTAGAAGGGCAGTTCGAAAAGGACAACCGGGAGCACAGGCGCATAAGCCAGTCCGTGGGCAACCGCCAGGAGCTGGCATCTCCGATTTCGGAGTTCCTGGGCATTACGGTGGTGGTGCTGGTGCTGGTCTATGGCGGCTGGCTTAACCTGCACGGACAGCTGGGTATGAGCTGGCCCTCTTTCGTGGTATACATAGGTTTTATGTGGCGCGTGCTGGAGCCGGCAAAGGCCATCGCCGCAGCATATGCAAGCATTCAGAAAGGCCTTGTGTCAGGCGGCCGCATCTTTGCCATCCTGGATGCCGAAAACGGCATAAAACAGGCCCCTGACGCCAAGCCTCTGGCTGCCTTTGGCGACAGAATCGAGTTTGACCGTGTTACTTTTGACTACGGCGACGGTCCTGTGCTTAAAGACATCAGTTTCACCATCCCCAAAGGGAAGACGGTGGCCATCGTGGGCCCTTCTGGTGCCGGAAAGTCGACCCTGGCCGACCTTATCCCGCGGTTCTGGGACGTGACGGGCGGCAGCATCCGCATAGACGGTACGGACATCCGCAGTTACAGGATGGGCGACCTTATCTCCCAGCTGGGCGTGGTTACGCAGGAATCCATCCTTTTCAACGACTCCGTATATAATAATATCACCTTCGGTATGGAAGGTGTAGATGAAAATGACGTGGAGCAGGCGGCCCGGGTTGCCAATGCCCACGAATTTATCAGCGCCTTGCCCAAGGGCTATCAGACCAACATAGGCGACCGCGGATCCCGCCTCTCCGGCGGTCAGCGGCAGCGTATCGCAATAGCCCGCGCGGTGCTCAAGAACCCGCCGGTGCTGATTCTGGACGAGGCCACCAGCGCCCTGGACACCGAGAGCGAAAGGCTGGTTCAGGACGCCATCACGCGCCTTATGGAAAACCGCACCTGCCTGGTGATTGCCCACCGGCTTTCTACCATCCAGAATGCAGACGAAATCATAGTGCTGCAAGACGGCAGAATAGCAGAGCGCGGAACTCATCGCGAATTGCTTGCAAAAGGCGGGCTTTATTCGCATCTTTGCTCATTGCAATCTGTTTCGGAATAGTTTTTACGATATATGAACGACGAAAAGCAAATACAATTCGACAAGAGCTACCTGGATATGGCAGATATCTGGGCCCGCAATTCATATTGCCAGCGGCGTCAGGTCGGGGCATTGATTGTCAAGGACAGGATGATTATTTCCGACGGCTACAACGGCACCCCGCGCGGCTTTGAAAATGTGTGCGAAGAAAACGGCGTCACCAAGCCGTATGTGCTGCACGCCGAGGCCAACGCCATCACCAAGGTGGCAATGAGCAACAATTCCAGCGAAGGGGCCACCCTTTATGTCACCGACTCGCCTTGTATGGAGTGTGCCAAGCTCATTATCCAGAGCGGTATAAAAAGGGTTGTGTACCGTCGCGAATATAGGATTACAGACGGCCTGGATCTTCTGCGCAGGGCCGGTATAGAGGTTTGCAAATATGAGTGAGAATAAGTTTTACAAGATACTGCGCCCGATACTTTGGGTGATTACCATTGCCCTGGCGGCCATTGTAATATGGCGTGCCTTTACCCCGCGCCAGCCCAAGGTGGATGTCAATTCCATTGATTCCGACTGGTCCAAGCTGATGCTGGTGCTGGAGAGCGTGGACAAGAATTATGTGGATGAGATAGACCACAAAAAGGTCATCGAAGACATCATCCCCAATGTGATGAAAGAGCTGGATCCCCACTCTGTGTATCTTCCCCCGGAAGAGCTTAAAGAAGCAGAGGAGTCGCTCTCCGGCGGCTTCGAGGGAATAGGCATACAGTTCAATGTGCCCAACGACACCGTAGTGGTGAATTCCGTGATTACCGGCGGCCCTTCCGAGAGGGCTGGCCTCAGGGTAGGCGACCGCGTGATCAAGGTGGACGACCGCAACATTGCCGGCGTCAAGATGGAGCAGGATACTATGATATCGCTTATGCGAGGCCCCAAAGGGACCAAGGTGGTCATCAGCGTGCTGCGTTACGGCAGCGACGAGCTGATACCCTTCACCATCACCCGCGACAAAATCCCTGTCCACAGCGTGGACGTGGCCTATATGATAAACGACACCACCGGCTACATCAAGCTAAGCAAGTTTGCCCGCACCACATACGCCGAGTTCGTGCAGGCCTGCGACAAACTCAAGGACAGCGGAATGAAGCGCCTGGTGTTTGACCTTCGCGACAACACCGGCGGCTACCTGGACCAGGCAATGATGCTGGCCAACGAGTTTATGGAGGCAGGCGAGATGATAGTCTATATGCAGGGCAAGGCGCGTCCCCGCACCGACCTCAGGGCAGACGGCCGCGGCCGTAACAAGGACCTTCCCATAGCCGTGCTGATAAATTCCACCAGCGCCTCCGCCAGTGAAATCTTTGCCGGCGCTGTGCAGGACAACGACCGCGGCACCATATACGGCGTGCGTTCGTTTGGCAAGGGCCTGGTGCAGGAGCCCGTCTATTTCTCCGACGGGTCCGGTATAAGGCTCACAGTGGCAAGGTATTACACCCCCAGCGGCCGCTGCATCCAAAAGCCTTACAGCGAAGACTACGAAATGGAGATTTACGAGCGCTATGCCAGCGGCGAGATGTTCTCTGCCGACAGCATCAAGCTGGACGAACTGGAGAAATTCAAAACCGTTGGCGGCCGCACCGTATATGGCGGCGGCGGCATCGTGCCCGACGTCTTCGTCCCGGTGGATACCATTGCCGTGACCGATTTCTATGTGGACTGCAACCGCAAGGGTCTCCAGATTAAATATGCCAATGACGTGCTGGACGGCCACGCAGGCCAGATTTCTGCCTGCCGCACTATGGAGGGCTTTGACAAATTCATAGACGGTATGGATCTCGAGCGCGGGTTCCTGCAGTTTGCCGCCAAGAATGAGTCCGTGCCCAAAGATGGGGAGTGGGAGACCTCCAAAGAGTATATGCTTATGCAAATCAAGGCGCTCATTGCCCGTTATACACCTATGGGCGACAATGCCTTCTATCCGATATATCACCAGACCGACAACCTGATATTGACAGCGGTAAAGAATGAAGTTCACGACTGAGGTAACAATTGAGCCGCTGAAAGAGCGGTTCGGCTTCGGTGACAAATATTTTTTCATCGGCTCGTGCTTTGCCGACTCCATCGGGTATCTGATGCAGGAGTCGGGGTTCGATGTCACCGTCAATCCCTTTGGCGTGGTCTACAATCCGGTTTCGGTGGCGCAGTCGCTGGAGCGGCTTGCCAGTCGCGAGCCGTTTGCCGGTTCGGACGTCATCTGCACCGAAGGCCGGTACACCTCTTTTTATCATCACAGCCGGTTCAACCGCGACACTCCGGAGGAGTTTCTGCGCGATGCCAATGATGCTCTGAAGCAGGCCGCGGATGCCTTTGAGGCAGCCACCGTGTGCGTGGTGACGCTTGGCACCAACCGCGTGTTCCGCCACAAAGAGAGGGATATGATAGTCTCCAACTGCCACAAGGTGCTGGCCTCCGAGTTCGAGAGGGAGAATCTTTCTGTAGATGAATGCACCGATGTATTGGCGCGCGTAGTGGCCCGATATCCCGGCAAGAAGTGGATATTTACTGTGAGCCCCATCCGCTATATGGCCTTTGGCGCGCACGCCAGCCAGTTGGGCAAGGCCACTCTGCTGCTGGCTGTGGATGCCCTGCAGCAGCGTTTTGGCAATGTCTGCTATTTCCCCGCCTACGAAATTATGATGGACGAGTTGCGCGACTACCGCTTCTACGAAGAGAACCTGACGCATCCCAGCCATCAGGCGGTGGAATATATTTTTGACGGTTTCAGGCAGTTTGCCATAGATTCCGCCTGCGAGCAGCGCATTGCCGCAGCGCGCAAAGCGGCCCGCGCGGCCCGTCACATCAAATTCCAATTTGGAAATCCAGCGTCAAACCAGTAAATTTGAAGTTTGTAAAAATCAAAACGAATATGGAAAGAACTAAAGTAGCTCAGTTGTTGAAAGAGGCACCCGGACAGCAAGTGCTTGCAAAAGGTTGGGTCCGCACCAAGCGCGGTAACAAAAACGTGGCTTTCATAGCCCTCAACGACGGTTCTACAATAAATAATATCCAGATCGTGTGCGATCTGACCAAGTTTGACGAAGAGTTTATGAAGCGCATCACCACCGGCGCCTGCCTGGCAGTGACCGGCGATTTGGTGGCTTCACAGGGCAGCGGCCAGGCTGTGGAAATACAGGCTTCCGACATAGAGATTTACGGTGAATGCGATGCCACCTATCCTCTGCAGAAGAAGGGCCACAGTATGGAGTTCCTGCGCGAGATTGCCCACCTGCGCCCCCGCACCAACACCTTCGGCGCCGTGCTGCGCATCCGCCACAATATGGCCTTCGCCATCCACAATTTCTTCAACAGCAAGGGATTCTACTATCTGCATACTCCTCTTATCACCGCTGCCGACGCAGAGGGTGCCGGCGCTATGTTCCAGGTAACCACCCTGGACGTTGACAACCCGCCCCGCACAGAGGATGGCAAGGTAGACTACACCAAAGATTTCTTCGGTCGCCTGACATCCCTCACCGTATCCGGTCAGCTGGAGGGTGAGCTGGGCGCCACCGCGCTGGGCGAGATCTACACCTTCGGCCCCACTTTCCGCGCCGAGAACAGCAACACTCCGCGCCACCTGGCCGAGTTCTGGATGATTGAGCCGGAGATGGCCTTCTATGACATCAAGGACAATATGGACCTGGCGGAGGAGTTCATCAAATATCTGGTGCAGTACGCCCTGGACCATTGCCTGGACGATATCACTTTCCTGAACAATATGTTCGACAAGGAGCTGCTGGAGCGCCTGCAGGGCGTTTTGAAAGACAGTTTCGTGCGCCTGACCTACACCGAGGGTATCAAGATACTGGAAAAAGCCGTGGCCGACGGCGTCAAGTTTGAATATCCCGTGGGCTGGGGCATCGACCTGCAGAGCGAGCACGAGCGCTATCTGGTAGAGAAGCATTTCGGCAAGCCCGTCATCCTCACCGACTATCCCAAGGATATCAAGGCGTTCTATATGAAGCAGAACGAAGACGGCAAGACGGTGCGCGCAATGGACGTCCTTTTCCCCAAGATTGGCGAGATTATCGGCGGCAGCGAGCGCGAGGCGTCTTTCGAGAAGCTGAATGCCCGCATAGACGAGCTGGGTATGAGCCACCGCACTCTGGAGTGGTATCTGGACACCCGCCGCTTTGGCAGCTGCCCTCACAGCGGCTTCGGACTGGGCTTTGAGCGTCTGCTGATGTTTGTGACCGGTATGGCCAACATCCGCGACGTGATCCCGTTCCCCCGCACCCCCAACAACGCAGAATTCTAAAAACAGGATATTATGCTTATCATCGGCATCGCAGGCGGCAGCGGCAGTGGCAAGACCACCGTTGTCAGAAGGCTCCAGAAGACCTTCAAAGACAGAATTGTGGTCATTCCGCAGGACTCTTACTACAAGGACAGCGGCCATCTTACCGAAGAAGAGAAAAAGGTCTACAATTTTGACCACCCCAACGCCATTGACTTTGACCTGCTTTGCGAGCAGGTAGAGCAGATCAAGAAAGGTCAGGCCATAGAGCAGCCGGTGTATTCTTACATTACCTGCGAGCGCAGCAAAACCGAGACGGTGCACGTGGAGCCCGCCGACATCATTCTGGTGGAGGGTATCCTTATTTTCACTTGCCAGAAGCTTATGAAGCAGATGGATATCAAGGTGTTCGTGGATGCCGACGATGATGACCGCCTCTCCCGCATTATGCAGCGCGACATAGAAGAGCGTGGCAAGGATGTTGCTGCAGTGATCAAGCGGTACAACGACCTGGTGAAGCCGATGCACTTGCAGTTCATCGCCCCCAGTAAGCGCTATGCCGATATTATCATTCCGCAGGGCGGACACAATCACGTGGCCATCAACATTTTGCTGGCCACCATTGAGAAGGCCCTGAACGATAAGACCTGGCTCCGTAAATAATGCAGGAAAACCCTTCAGAACGCCGCAAAGAAAACCGGATTGGATTATACTCGACAATCATTTTCCACCTTGTCGTGCTCATAATCCTTTTGGTTTATTCCATAGGTACGAGCGTTAAGAAGGAGAGCAGTTTCATTCTGGATTTCACCCAGCAGGAGAAGCAGGAGCTCATCAAGCAGCAGCAGGAGCTCAAGGAGTTCAAAGATCGCGTGAGCAAAGAGCTGGACGCTATGATTGCCGCGGCTCCCACGCCCACGGTGCGCAATGCGGTGGTGGATGCCAATGCCATCAAGGCCCGCGCAGAGCGCGAGGCCCTGGGCCGCAGCGTAGAGGAGGCCCTGGCCGCCAACCGCCGCGCCGCTCTTGAGGCAGAGGAGGATGATGTGGCTACCGAGGATAATCCCGATGCCGGCGGCGGTGAAGAGGGCGAGGTACACGAATACAGCGGCCCGTCGGTGCTTTCCTACGACCTGGAGGGCCGCAAGGCGGTCCATCTGCCGATACCGGCCTACAAGGGTTACGGCGGCGGCGATGTGGCCGTGGCCATCTATGTCAACCGTTCAGGAAAAGTAATCAAGGCTCAGATTATCGAGTCGGCCTCGAGCAAAGATAAGTCCCTTTGGAGTTGGGCCGTCAAAGCTGCCGAGCGCAGTCGCTTCAACCGCAGCGACTCCGCCCCCGACCCCCAGAAAGGCAGCATCGTCTATCGCTTTATAGCACAGTAATTTCAGTCGCGGCAGAAGCCTTCGCCTGAAAGTTTTGCTCCCTGACGCTCGGTCGGTCCCCTCCCTCGCTAACGCCGGTCGCAAATCCTTTCAGGCATCCGGCATTTTTCTGCCGCGACGCGTGAGGCAGGCAAGCCGCCTCCGAAAGCCAAAGCGGCTAGCCGATGCAGGCGCCGTTGGTGAGGGGTTCTTCGGGGCTGATGATGCGCATCTTGCCGTCGCTCTGGCGGGCCATAAGGATCATACCCTTGGACTCGATGCCGCGGATCTTGCGGGGCTGGAGGTTGGCCAGGATGCAAATCTGCTTGCCGACCATCTCTTCCGGAGTGTAATACTCGGCGATGCCCGAAACTATCTCGCGCACGTCCAGACCGGTGTCAATCTTCAGGTGCAACAGTTTGTCGGTCTTGGGCACGCGCTCTGCCTCCAGCACGGTGGCGGTGCGGATGTCCATCTTCTCGAAGTCTTCGAAAGTGCACTGCTCCTTGGCGGGGTCGGGGGCACCGGCGGGTGCAGCGGCAGCTTCGGCCGCCTCGTTGGCCTTCTTGGTGTCGGCGAGTTTCTGCAGTTGGGCATCAATCTGGGCGTCCTCTATCTTGGCGAAGAGCAGCTCGGCTGCGCCCAGCTGATGTCCCGGTTTCAGGATTTCTGCACTGCCCACAGCTTCCCACTGACGGCACTCCATATTCAGCATATTGGCCAGCCGCTCCATAGAGAAGGGGAGGAACGGCTCGCACGCGATGGCGATGTTGGCGCAAAGCTGAATTGAATTGTAGAGGATGGAGGCGGTGCGGTCCATATCGGTCTTGGCCACCTTCCAGGGCTCGGTGTCGCTGATATACTTGTTGCCCAGGCGTGCCAGGTTCATAGCCTCTTTAAGCGCCTCGCGGAAGCGGTAATGCTCGATATTGTCTTCTATGGCAGCCTTGATAGCGGGAATCTGGCCCATAACCTCGGCGTCGACGGCCGCGGGCTTCAGGTTGGCCGGGACGCGGCCCTCAAAATACTTGTGCGTCAGCACCACGGCGCGGTTCACAAAGTTGCCCAGGATGGCCACCAGCTCGCTGTTGTTGCGGGTCTGGAAATCCTTCCAGGTGAAGTCGTTGTCCTTGGTTTCGGGAGCGTTTGCTGTGAGCACATAGCGCAGCACATCCTGGCTGCCGGGGAAATCCTCCAGATATTCGTGGAGCCATACGGCCCAGTTGCGGGAGGTGGATATCTTGTCGCCCTCCAGGTTCAGGAACTCGTTGGCGGGGACGTTGTCGGGGAGTATGTAGCCGCCGTAGGCCTTGAGCATAGAGGGGAACACTATGCAGTGGAACACAATGTTGTCCTTGCCAATGAAGTGCACCAGCTTGGTCTCGGGGTCCTTCCACCACTTTTCCCAGCTGTCGGGCAGCAACTCCTTGGTGTTGGAGATGTAGCCGATGGGGGCGTCAAACCACACGTAGAGCACCTTGCCTTCGGCACCTTCTACCGGCACCGGCACGCCCCAGTCCAGGTCGCGGCTCACCGCGCGGGGCTGAAGGCCGCCGTCCAGCCAGCTCTTGCACTGACCGTAGACGTTTATCTTCCACTCTTTGTGCTGCTCCAGGATCCACTCGCGCAGCCACGGCTCATATTCGTTCAGGGGGAGATACCAGTGCTTGGTGGCCTTCTTTACCAGAGGGGCGCCGCTGATGGTGGAGTGGGGGTTTATCAGCTCGTCGGGGCTCAGGGTAGAGCCGCACTTCTCGCACTGGTCGCCATAGGCGCGCTCGTTGCCGCACTTGGGGCAGGTGCCCATAATGTAGCGGTCGGCCAGAAACTGGTGCGCCTCCTCGTCGTAGTACTGCTCGCTCTCCTTCTCTATGAATTTGCCCTCGTCGTAGAGTTTCTTGAAGAAGTCCGAAGCGGTGGCCTCGTGCACCTTGCTGGTGGTGCGGGAATAGATGTCAAAGTTGATACCGAAGTCGGCAAAAGCCTTCTTTATGATGCCGTGATACTTGTCCACGATGTCCTGCGGGGTGCAGCCCTGCTGCAGCGCTTTGATGGTGATGGGGACGCCGTGCTCGTCGCTGCCGCACACGAACAGCACGTCGCGGCCGCGCATCTTCAGATATCTCACATAGATATCGGCGGGAACATAAACGCCGGCAAGGTGGCCGATGTGTACCGGTCCGTTGGCGTAGGGAAGTGCGCAGGTGACAAGTGTCCGTTTGTAGTCGTTTTTCATATATTGATTATGTTTGTTAATACTTTTTAATTTCCCTTTCCAGGGAGTTCTTTACCTGAAGCAGCTGCAGGAATCCCTGCATAAGAGCCTTGCGGCGCTGGTCGTCGCCCGCTTTCTCGGCGGCCTGAATCTCTTTCTGCAGTGCGGTCTGCGAAAGCCCCACAATGCGCACCTTATATTGCAGCACGGCGCGGGGGACATCCTTGTTAAGGCGGTGCTCTTCGCGCGTCAGGGCATCGTTATAGACCTTTATGGTGATGGGATGGCTTTCGGTCAGAATCTCGGTGACAAGCTGCAGCACGTCGGTGTCGTCGTGAAAGGTGAAGTGCTTGATGATACGGCCCTGGGTGGCCTCCTCGTCCTTGTCTTCACTAAGCGGCGTCCTGTCCAGGGAATAATAGTCGTCGTAGACCTTCTTGTACAGGGGATTCACGAATTCCAGCTCGTCTTCTTCCATTGCAGAGCGGATATATTCCGACACCTTCACCTCGGGAATCTTTTCTCCGCCTATGAACATATTGGCCTCCCAGTGGATGGTGTATTCGCCAAATTTTATGAGCAGTTCCACCAGGTTGCGCTCGCACACCGCCAGGTATTCGTTGGTGATGCCGGCGGGCTTCTCTTCAATCGGCTCTGAGGCTTCCACGGAGGGCATATCCTCCGGAGTCTGGGCCTCGGGCGGAAGGCTGCCTCCCATCCTCCGCCTGGCCTCCTGCTGCTCGCGGCGTTTCTGGCGGATGGTGCGCACCTTGGCGAACAGGGTGTCCTGCTTCATATTGAAGGTGTCCGCCACGCTCTCTATATAGACGTTGCGCATTATGTCGTCCGGAATCACCGACACCGTGTTCACAATGTCGTTTATCATCTGACTTCGGGCGTAGATGTCCTTTTCGGGGACATCCTTGGAGAGGATATCTATCTTGAAGGATACAAAATCCTGTTCGTTCTTTGCAATGTAGGCCTCTATCTCGTCTTTTTCGTGGCCCTGGGCAAAGCTGTCGGGGTCTTCGCCCTGCGGCAGCAGCAATACCTTGACCTCCATCCCCGCCTCCAGCACCATATCTATTCCGCGCAGGGCGGCCTTGATGCCGGCAGGGTCGCTGTCGTATATGAAGGTGAGGCGCTTGGTGAACCGCTTCACCAGGTTGATGTGCCCTTCGGTGAGGGCGGTGCCGCTGGATGCCACGACATTCTCAATGCCGCGCTGATGCATGGATATGACATCGGCATAGCCTTCCACCATATAGCATTTGTCCTGCCTGGCAATGGCGTTCTTCGCCTGGAAGAGGCCGTAGAGGGTAGAGCGGCTCTTGGAGTAAATGGATGATTCCTTGGAGTTTACATATTTGGCCGCCTTCTTCTCCGAGCTCATAATACGGCCGCCGAAGGCGATGACCTTGCCGCCCAGGGAGTAGATGGGGAACATCACCCTCTCGTAAAAGCGGTCGGAGAGGTGTCCGTCTTCGTGCTGTGTGCAGAGTCCGGTTTCCACCAGGTATTCCTCTTTGTAGCCGTTTTCAAGGGCATATTTGGTGAAGGCGTCAAAGCCGGCGGGGGCATAGCCCAGGCCAAAGTGTTTTATGGTTTCGTCGGTGAAGCCGCGCTGGCGGAAATAGCTCAAACCTATCATATGGCTCCGCTCGGGATCCCAGAGCACGTCCTGGTAGAATTTCTGGGCCGCCTCGTTCACAATCAGCAGGCTCTCGCTGTGCATCCTTTGCGCCGCCTCTTCTGGCGTTTCTTCTTTCTCAACCACTTCGATGCCGTATTTGCGGGCAAGGTATTTGAGCGCTTCGGGATAGCTGATGTGCTCGTGGTCCATCAAAAAGGAGACTACGTTGCCCGAATGGCCGCAGGAGAAGCATTTGAATATCTGTTTGGTGGCAGAGACACTCAGTGAGGGATGATTGTCCTGATGGAAAGGACACAGACCGATATAGTTCGAGCCTGAGCGCTTGAGCGACACAAACTCGCCTATCACCTCCTCTATGCGGGCGGCGTCCATTATCCTCTCTTTTGTCAGGTTGTCTATCATCAGCTATTTGCCAAGTATTTCAAGTTCTTCTTTGGTATAGAGCAGGTGGTCCAGCAAGTTGCTCATCCACGGCATATCTTTAAAAAGGGTCACTGCAATCATCAGGAAGATGAGCACCACAAACAGTATCAGCAGTATGTTGCCAAACAGGCTGGCCTGGGGGCTCTCTGGCTCGGGTTCTACTTCGGGCTCTTCCGGCTGCCCGGTTTCTTCCGGTTTCTCCGGATCAGCCGGTTCGGGGGCCTTATTCACGGGCTCTTCGGGGGCCTTTTTCTCTTGTGCCGCGGCTTCTTCTTCGTCTGCCTTGGCCCACTTTTCTGCGCTGAGCTCTATCGGGCGGCTCTCCTCATCGGCATAGTCTTCTGGCAGCAGTGTGCCCACTGATTCCTGTCCGGGGACGTCGGGATACTGGAAGAAACTGGTGTCGGGTACAAAATAATAAATCTTGTGGCCGGTGGCCTTCATCTCTCCCAGTCCTTCCAGGGTTATGGTGTGCTTCTGCTCCATCTCACCGCAGAAATCCTGAATGAAGTCCCTGAGTTCGCCTTCGGCATCGCTGCCTTCGGGGAGGTATTTGGCCAGGAACCGCAAGAAGGTTCCGTCGTCTTCTTTCTCTGCCGGGATGTAGGCTATCTTGCGGTAGGGGGGTACGGGGGTTCCGTCCTCTTCTACCGATGCGGGTATATTCTGCGCGGTGAAGCTTCCCAGCCCCGGCACCACAATCTCGTCGTGGGTCCGGACCATATCTTTCAAACACTTTGAAAACTGGGAAATATCCATTTTGGCGCCTAATAATACAACCTACAAAAATACTCTTTTCCGTGCTAAAAAACATAGAAATAATGTATATTTGAGATATAAAGTACTTCATTCACTATGACCAGGCGAATTCTATTCCTTTTTTTATTCACTTTCCTAGTGGCTTGTTCCTGTACGAAGCAAGGAAAATTGAATCACGCGCCAATCATTAGCGTTGAAACCCTGGGCGTTGGTGGCTTCTACAACAATAGCTGCACCATTAGCGGGAGAGTCCGAATCCTTCTGGATGATAATCTAAAGGCTAAGCGGGTTTGGTTCTATTATGCTAAAGGACAAATGTCGCTGCCTGATCTCATATCTTCGGGGAAACGGATTGATACGGCAATTGATTATAACCAAGACAACTCAGGTCTGTGCGGCATAGATTATTCAAGACATGACAGGTTCTTTGAAGCCACCATACCGGACGTGGAAAAAGATACAAAATATTGCTTTGTTGCAGCTGCGGAGGTCAAAGGCAAGAAGTATTTTGGCGAAGTCATAACTTTTTTGCATCCAGCGCCTTGGGGACTTCCTGTGTTTTTCTGATCTGATAGGTGCCCATTGGGCACAAAAATAGCCGCTTAACCGCGGCTATTTTTTGTGCCCAGAACAGGACTCGAACCTGCACAATCTTGCGATCACTAGTCCCTGAAACTAGCGCGTCTACCAATTCCGCCATCTGGGCGATGCGATTGGTGACGCAAAGATATATCAAAAAACTATTTTTGCAATAAAAAGTTTGCACTAACAGAAAAAAGTTATACATTTGCAATCCCAATCAGGAAAATTCCTCATTAGCTCAGTTGGTTAGAGCACCTGACTGTTAATCAGGGGGTCCTAGGTTCAAGTCCTAGATGAGGAGCCAAAGCGGACGGCAGCGATGTCGTCCGTTTTTTTTGTGTCCTTATTTGCATTTGTTATAGTAATGTTATACATTTGTGCGATAAAATATAACGCTATGATAGGAACAGCATCAGTGAAGGTACAGACCGCCTTCAGATTAAGCAAAGAGTTGATAGACCGCCTTAAGGTTAAAGCGCGGAAAGAAAACAGGAGTCTTAACAATTATGTTGAGACGGTCCTGATGGATATTGCATACGACGATCCTAACGACGAAACTGTTGCGGCTATTGAGGAGGCGCGTTCAGGAAAGGCTCTTGAGAAACTAAGTGTGGACAATTTGGAGGACTTTGTAGCAGAGCTTTGATATGTGGGAGATTGTTTATTCAACGAGGTTTAAGAAAGATTTGATTACGACGGAAATGAAGTATCATCACTTTACTTATCTGCATTTGATATTCGTCATTTGCTTCTTGCTCTTTGAAACGAACTGCTTTGCTCAATCAGATATGCTATGGAGAGTCGGCGGTCAGTACGGTATAGGTAATACTTTCTGTAAAAAAGGGTCTGCCGAAAACTTTACTATGAGTCTCACTCTCAGTTTCGATATGGCAATTAAGAATACGCCTTGGCGATGTGGCGTTGAAGTCGGAGCTATGAACCAAGCAATAGCCGATTACTTTTTTGAGGAGGATGAACCCGACAGGTTTATACGACCAAACTTTGCTTACGCTGGCGCGTTTTCTGATTATGGATTTTACATAGGGAAACTGCCTTTGTTTTGCCGGGCAGGGTTAGCATATGCCCGACAAAGTGATATGTGGATTTATCATGTCGAGAACAAGAACATCCCACTCGTCATTACTGGCTTCGGAACAGATTTGGATTACCTGAAGGTTATGCTGAACGGATACATCGCACCTGAAGGTAACTTTGTCCTTACTCTATCAGGAGGTCTATATCTTGGAATGAAAAAGAAAAAATAACCTCATCCCTTTTTGCACTTGGACGCTGGCGGCAATGTTGCTGATACACAGTGTTTTACAATAATCAACCCCCACCTCGTAGATGGGGGTTGATTATTGTAACTGGTTGATTCTCAGATGTTTTGCTGCCAGCGCAGCGGGGCGGCAAAACAGCCCACGCCGCATAAGGTGACGGGCCGCAGGATCGCTTTATTTGCGATTGGGGTCTATGCCGCGTTCCCAGATGAGGTGGGTGATGTCCTTGTGCACGGGGCCCTCCACCTTGTAGAGTCGCTGGTTGGTGGTGCGCACGTTCAGGGGGCCGAGTTTCTCTATGTAGGGGCCCAGCTTGATGTAGTTGAACACGCGCCAGTAGGTGTTGGGCACTTCTGTGCGGCCGCTGTAGAGAGCAATTTCCACTTCAGGGTGGTTGTCCCGCAGGTGCCACGCCAGATCCAGGAAAGATTCGTCGTCCTGTCCTTCGCCAAAGAAAAGGAAGCAGTTCACCCCGAAGTTGTCGGCCAGCAGGGCGTCTATGACCTCCGTGGTGAGCTCTTCCCCGACGTCGGTCTGGAGAAAAGGGGAGTGGCAGCCCGGGCAGCGCATCGGGCAGTTGCTGACATCTACGGCAAGAGATACCTTGCCGGGTATCTCTTCCAGAACCACAGATGTCGCCTGTGGAACATATTTGATCATAGCGCTATTTTTCCTCTATGGATGTGGGCACCTCGCTGGGGTTGTAGTAGCGGGCCTTGGCCTCGGTCTGGCGCATCTCGCTGAAAGAGGAGACTCTCTTGAGGTAGCCGATGACGCGGGTCAGGTAGTCCAGATTCTCGCTGCCGCACTTGGGGCACTTCTGCAAGGTGTCCTTGCTTATGTAGCCGCAGTCGTTGCAAACGGTGTTGCGGCAGTTGAAGGTAAAGTAGTTGGTGCCGTAGTGGGCGGCCACGTTCAGCAACTGGCGGTACTGCTCAAAGCTCAGGTGCTCCTCTACGTTCATATGCAGTGCGCTGCCGCCGTCCAGATACTTCACATAGTCCTCTCCGTGCAGCTTGAACTTGTCAATCATAGAGAGCTTGGTGTCCTCCGGATTGTAGAAGTACGAGCTGTACATATTATGCTTGGGAGATACAAAGTATCCGTCGCGCATATCCCACTTGTAGTTCTTGCCGGAGAGGTTCTCGCCGGGCACGAACTCGGTGTTGAACATAGTGTCTTTGGTCTTGTCCTTGCGGTTGGCCACGTTTATGGTCTCCAGCATCATATTCACGAAGTCCTTGTAGTCGTTGTTGGGAGAGATCTCCAGACCCAGGAATTCGGCGGCGTCGGTGAGGCCGTTGACACCCACGGTGAGGTACTGCTTGTTCATTGAGATGAAGCCGGCGCGGTAAACGTCCAGCATATCGGCCTTGAGGAAATCCTTGATGATTTCGTTGAAGGCGGTCTGGTACTTGTGCACAGCCACGGTTTCGTCGGTGACCTCGTCGCGGATGTACTGGTAGAGTTTCTCGCGGTCGTACTCGTCAATCTTGAGGGCCTCGCCCTTCTTCATATCCACGCGCTTCTCGTTCTTGAAGTACTTGCGGGCGGCGTTCTGCACCAGGCGGTTGAGGTTGATGGTCATCACGCTCTTGCTGCCGGTGGCAACCGAAGCGGTACCCATAGAGTACTGGTGGGTGTTGTGGTTGTGGCCGTCCTCTTTCTGAATCTCGTTGCGCAGGCGGCAGCAGCTGGAGAGGCTGTCGGGCGAATTGGAGATGTAGCAGAAGAAGCTGTGTCCCTTGCTCCACATACGGGCGGTGAAATCGGCATATTCCTTGTCGGCATAGTCGTCGCCGCCGTCGGTCAGAAGGGCCATTGTCTCAACCGGGAAGGTGAGGACGTAGTGGTTGCGCTCTTCGTTGAACCAGTTCATAAAGTGCTTCTGCAGCCAGCTGAGGGTGTCCCAGATGGGAGCGGAGCCGTCGGGGAAGCGGAAGTCGCCGAACACGCCCTCGAAATAGGGCTTGTCAAAGTAACCGATGTTCCAGAATACCGTCTGGTAGCCGCGGTTGCCGGCGGGCATATTCATAGAGTGAACCACCTGCTGGAAGTAGTTGTCAATGACCTTGACCAGGGTGCGCTGCTTGAGGTTGTTCTCTACCACGGTGTCCAGCTTGGACAGGTAGTCGTCGCCATAGTCCTTGCGCAGGAAATAGTCAAAGTACATCAAAAACTCCGGAGTGGCCACGGAGCCCATAAACTGGGAACTTACAGAGTACACCAGGTTGATGAACTCGCCGCAGAAGCTCTTGAGGTCGGTGGGGGCAACGGACACGCCGCCCAGCTCTTTGAGGCCGCTCTCAAGGAACGGGTACATAGTGATGGCCACGCAGTAGGGGTAGCCGGGTGTGCCGCTCTCGTCGTGCTTGTAAAGGACGTGGCTCTCAAGGTCGGCTACATATCTGTCGGCCAGTTCGCGGCCGTAGAGCGACTTGATTTTGTCGCGCATAATGTAGCGGTTCTGCTTGATGTTGTTCTCTTTGTAGAGCTCCTGCCCGAGAGTGACTATATTTTTTCTAGTGATGTTGGCGTTGGCGTCGAACTTGCTCCCGGTGGCGGCGTTGGAGGCGTTGATGTAGTCCTTGATAAAGTCGCGCTTCTTGCGCAGGTCAAGGCCGGAGTCAAAGCGCTCGATGTATTCCAGCGCAGCCTTCTTGTTGATAGACATCAGGGACTCCACCACCTGGCGGCGGATCTCCTGGCTGGAAATCTTGTCGTAGATGTAAAGGTTGTCGGTGATGGATACTACCACCTCTTCAGGGCATTGCTGGCCGGTGGCCATATAAGCCTGGCGGATGCCGCGTTTCAGCTTTTCGTTGTCGAATTCTTCGTAGGTTCCGTTCGTCTTTCTAACGTCCATTGCAGAGTAGTTTTCGTGTTATGGCTAAATGTGAGTACAAGGTCGGAGGACAAAAACGGCGGGACTGCATTTGGGGCAATCCTGTCTGTTTTCGTTTTCCGATTGTAAAACTAACGAAAAGAACCCCGCCTTGAAGCATCCGAAATGGGGAAGTTTTCAACGGGGTTATTAACAAAACCGACCAGCCGTGCTTTAAAGCGGCTTTTGCTCCGGAAAAACTTTGGTCCGCGGCGAGGAGGCAGGTAACAAGGTTGCTACAGACCGAGGATGGGCCGCACCTCCACCAGTACGTACGGGGCGATATCCTCGTAAGGGATGGTGAAAGCTGGCATACCTGCGGCATAGGGTGCTATCTCATACTGCTGATATGTGAACACCAGGCCATCCTTGCTCGGGAACGGCTGCCAGGAGGGGAGGGGAATCAGGTCGCCGTCCAGCAGCAGGAAGTCGTTCAGATTCTCTTCTGTGACGTCCATATCCCCGGAAGTGAAGTAGTCGGTGAGGCCCTTTCGGATCAGCGGCTGGATGTCCTCCACGCAGTCGGGGTCAAGAAACGCCTCTATCCG
>JAFRRR010000030.1 GCA_017428035.1 Bacteroidales bacterium
GACAAGATGCTGGTAGAGAAGGATGCCCTTATGGACACTATTAAAAATAAAGATATAGACTGCCTGGTGACCTTTGGCGCCGGCGACATAGACCGTTTCATACCCAAGATAGAAGAATACCTCAAAACCCTGTAGCAGATGATCCGCAAGATACTTGTCATAGTCGGTTTCGTGGTTGTATGCGCCCTTTTCAGCGGATACTTCTACTGCGCCGACCGCTACGCACGCCAGCAGACCGCCGGGGTGCGCTGCGACAAGATCGATGTGGTCATCACCAACAGCAACGCCCAGGACTTCATATCCAAAGAAGAGGTCACCGAAATGGTCCGCTCGGCCGCCATAGGCAAAAAGATGGACGAGATAAACATCCACGGCCTGGAACAGCGGCTGTGCGCCTCCAGCGCCATCTGCAAGGCAGAGGCATATCTAAGGATGCCTTCGACACTTACCCTGGAGGTGACCCAGCGCAATCCGGTGGCCCGCTTCCAGACGGCCTCCGGCGGTTTTTACTGCGACAGCAGCGGCTTTATCCTCCCCCTGCTGGGCAAGGTGACCCTGGACCTGCCGGTGGTGAGCGGCAAACTGATGTTTGACCTGCCCGCCAGAATGAGCGGCTACCCCACCCGCGGCCGCGACTATCTGGAGAGTATGCTCCGCCTCACCGAGACCATCCGCAACAACTCTTACTGGAGTCGCGAGATAGAGCAGATATGGGTAGAAGAGAACTCCGACGTGGTGCTGTATACCCGCAGCGGCGACGAAAAATTCTTATTCGGGTCGCTGAACGACATAGACGACAAGCTGACCAAGATGGCGGGCTACTACCGCACCATCAAGCCCAAGGCCAAGGCCGAAGGCAAGACCTACAAGACTGTAAACCTCAAATATAAAGATCAAATTATTTGCAAATAAATATGAACGATTACTTAGTAGCAGTTGAACTGTGCACCTCCAAGGTCGCAATGGCCATTGCCGAGACAACGGCCAGCGGCATCAAGGTGATTCACCACAAGGTCGTGCCCGTGAGCAAGGGTATGTCCCGCGGCGACGTGCAGAACTCCCAGCGCATAATAGAGGCCCTGGGGCGTTGCAAGCGTGAGATAGAATCGGAGTTTGGGGAGAGTGTGGAGGAGGTTATCCTCTGCGCCGGCAGCCAGGGACTCCGCACCGTGGACTTCACCCTCAAGGCAAAGCGCTCCGGCGGCGACTACATCAAAGCCGACGAGATTGAGCGCTGGCGCACCGCCGCCCTCAATGCCGAAACAATGGCCGGCGAAATGGTGCTGGACGCCATCCCCCAGTCGTATGACATAGACGACAGTATGGGCAATCCGCCCGACGCCGTGGAGGGTATGCCCGGCCGGTATGTCGAGGCCAAGTACAGGCTGATTCTGGGCAAGGTCGCAGCCGACCGCAACAAACGCGACGTGGTGGAGAAGTGCGGAATGAAGGTTGTCCGCACCGTTCTGAGCCCTATCGGCAGCGCCATCGCCACCCTCAATGAAAACGAGTGGGAAAACGGCGCCGCCCTGCTGGACATCGGTGCCGGCACCACCGACGTGGTGGTGGTCAAGGACCGCATCGTGCGCGCAGTGGGCGTGATTCCGTTTGCCGGCAACACCATCACCAGCGACATCCGCTTCCACACCTGCCTGACCACCGACATCGCCGAAATCATCAAGATGAAATACGGCACCTGCCTGGACGAAGGGCTGTCGGAGAACAAGAAGCTTGTGATACAGGGTGTGGGCCAGGGCGAGACCAAAGACGTTCCCCTGGACTTCCTGGAGCAGATTGTAGAGGCCCGCGCCAGCGAGATTCTGGAAGCCGCCTACTACATAATTGAGAAATCGGGCTATCTGAACAAGATTCCCACCGGACTGGTTATTACCGGCGGCACGGCCTATCTGGAGCACATCAAAGAGCTTGCAAGGGCCATCACCGGAATGCGCGTCCGCCTGGCAAACGCCCAGGGCAACATAAGCGAATCTTCTAAGATAAGCTGCTTTGACACCAACTCCAGCTCTATCGTGGGAGCGCTTATAGACAGCTTCAACCACGAGAGCGAGATTGACGGCTGGCGGGTGGGCAGCACCATCAAGGCCGCCCCGGTAAAAGAGAATGATATATTTGCAGGGCAGAACATTACCAAGCTGAGCCGCCGCGAGAAAGCGCGTCTTGAAAAAGAAGAGAAGCGCCGCATCAAACAGCAGCAGGCAGAGGCCAAGGCCGCCCAGAAAGAGGCCGAGCGCAAGGCCAAGCTGGCCGCAGAACTCGCAGAGGAAGAGGAAGAAGAGGAGGAAGAAGTTGAGGAGCCCGAACCTCCTCGCGAGCCCAGCAAGGTAGAGAAACGCATTACCGGCTTTATCCGTGATTTATTTGACACTTCAGGCAATTAGTGATATGAAAAAGCAATACGAAGATATAATTCCCGACGACTGGATTGAGAAGGGTAATATTATCAAGGTCATTGGCGTAGGCGGCGGCGGAACCAATGCCGTGAGCTATATGTACGAGCAGCGGATGGAGCACATCGACTATGTGGTGTGCAACACCGACTTCCAGCATCTGAGCACCAGCCCGGTGCCGCAGAAACTGCAGCTGGGCGGCGTCATTACCAAAGGTCTGGGCGCCGGCACCGACTACCTGGTGGGCAAGAAAGCGGCCACCGAGTCCATTGACGACATCAACAATATCCTCACCGGCACCAACGAGATGGTGTTTGTGACCTGCGGTATGGGCGGCGGCACCGGCACCGGCGCAGCCCCCGTGATTGCCGAGGCGGCCAAATCCAAGGGCCTGCTCACAGTGGCCGTGGTCACCATCCCCTTCCGCGACGAAGGCCCCGACGCTATGTACCGCGCCACCGAGGGTATCCGCGAGCTTAGCCGCCACGTGGATTCGCTGCTTATCATTGATAACCAACGTCTCTACGACGTATATCCCGACCTCAAATTCTTCGACGCCCTGAACAAGGCCAACGAAGTGCTGGCCACGGCCGTGAAGAGCATCACCGACATAATCACCTGCCGCGGCGTCATCAACGTCGACTTTGCCGACGTAAGGCGCATTATGAAAGACAGCGGAATGGCGTTTATGGGTATCGGCGTGGGAGACGGCACCAACCGCGCCCACGATGCCGTGGAGGCAGCCCTGACATCGCCTCTGATGAGCAACTGCGACATCACCAAGGCCAACAAGGCGCTGGTGAACATCACCGCCAGCGAGCTGCGCGTAGAAGAGAAGCAGCAGATTATGGACTATGTGAACAGCGCCACCGGCGGCGCCAGCAACTTCAAGTGCGGCGTGGTGCGCGACGACTCCCTGGGCGAGAAGATCAGCGTGACCATCGTGGCCACCGGCTACGAGATGACCGACCTGCCGCAGGTGGACATAGACCAGATAAACCGCGACAAGATTATCACCGTAAATATCAACGACGAAGATCTGACTTACGTCCGCCACGGCCTGCCCATCAACACCGGCGACCTGGTTTCGGTGACCAAGAAAGACCGCTATGCAGGCAAACCGGCGCTTATTGTGGACAATTCAGAAGATTTGCAGCAGAAAGAGAGCGAAACCGCTTTTGACCGCCGCGACCGTATGCTCCGCAAGCAGCGCAAAGAACAGATAATGCAGAACTTTGAAAAACAGGCAGAACAATAATGGCAAAGATTGGAATGGCCTGCGACCACGCAGGTTACGAGCTTAAAGAATATTTAAAGAAGATTCTTGTGAAACGGGGCAACGAGGTGGTGGACTTTGGCACCAACTCCCCCGAGAGTATGGACTATCCCGACACCGCCCACCCCCTGGCAGAGGCCCTGGAGGCAGGAAAGGTAGATTTCGGGGTGTCTATGTGCGGCAGCGGCAACGGCATCACAATGACCCTGAACAAGCACCAGAAGGTGCGCGCCGCGCTCTGCTGGAAGCCCGAGATCGCGGCACTGGCCAAGCAGCACAACAACGCCAACATCCTCTCTATGCCGGCCCGTTTCATAAGCCGCAAGATGGCTGTCAGGATTCTGGATGCCTACCTGGACGCTAAGTTCGAGGGCGGCCGCCACCAGCGCAGGATAGAGAAAATCCCCTGCAAATAGCCCGTGATAGGTGCCGTCATAGCAGACCGCAATTTTGTCTGGCCGCTGTCGGGCAATCTTGAAGACTACCCTGACGGCCTCATTTTCCCGCTGGACAAGCCCTACCGATGGACCAGCGCCGACGCCGTGCGCAAGGTCAAATTCTGGCTTCAGCGGCACTTCCACTGCCGCAAGATCAAGGTCGGGCACGCCGGCACCCTGGACCCGCTGGCCACCGGCCTGCTGATTATCTGCGCCGGAAGGGCCACCAAACTGGTGGACACGCTGCAGGCCCACACAAAAGAATATGTGGCCGACATTGAGTTTGGCGCCACCACCCCCAGCTACGACCTGGAAAAGGAGATTGACAATCTTTATCCTTACGAACACATCACAAAACAAATACTAGAGGATGCCCTTGAGGGCTTTATAGGCCCTCAGGAGCAGGTTCCTCCCATCTTTTCGGCCAAGATGGTGGGCGGCACCCGCGCCTACGAATATGCCCGCGCCGGCGAAGCCGTGGAGCTGAAATCTTCGCTGATCACCATAGAAAAGGCCCGTCTAGACAGCTTCAAGACAGGCCCAGGCGGCCGGCCGTTGGCCACCGTGACGCTGCGCTGCAGCAAGGGGACCTATATCCGCTCTTTCGCACGGGACCTGGGTCTGGCGGTGGGAAGCGGCGCACATCTAACCGCCCTCAGACGCACCCTAAGCGGTGATTTTGAAATAAATAACGCAATTGATTTGGATTTTTTGGTTTCATCGAATAATTTTGTCGGCTAATTACCCCTAATAGCGCATGAAACAAAAAGAATTCGAATTCCCGCTCACGCTAGACCAGATTGCAAAGTATCCTTCAGAAGAGAGGGACGAGTGCAAGCTGATGGTTCTGCATAAGGACACCGGCGAGATTGAGCACAAGATATTCAAGGATCTTATAGACTATCTTGACGACGGAGACCTGTGCGTGTTCAACGACACCAAGGTTTTCCCGGCAAAACTCTTCGGCAACAAAGAGAAGACCGGCGCCGAGATTGAGGTTTTCCTGCTTCGCGAGCTCAACCGCGAGCAGCATCTGTGGGACGTTCTGGTAGATCCCGCCCGCAAAATCAGGATTGGCAACAAACTCTATTTTGGCGACGACAATTCCCTGGTGGCCGAGGTGATAGACAACACCACCTCCCGCGGACGCACCCTGCGTTTCCTCTATGACGGCCCGTACGAGGAATTCAAGAAAGCCCTCTATTCCATAGGCTCCCTGCCGGTTCCCAAGTGGATCCGCCCCCGCGCAGAAGAAATTGACAAAGAGCGTTTCCAGACCATCTACGCCAAGCACGAAGGCGCCGTGGCATCTCCCGCCGCCGGCCTGCACTTCAGCAAAATCCTCTTCAAGAGACTGGAAATCAAGGGAGTAGACTCCGCCTTCATAACCCTCCACATGGGCAACGCCCACTTCCACACCGTGGATGTAGAGGACCTCTCCAAGCACAAGATGGACAGCGAGCCGCTCTTCATATCAGAGGAGACCGCCAATAAGGTCAACGCCACCAAGCGTGCCGGACACAAAGTGGTTGCCGTGGGCATCACCGTGCTCCGCGGCCTGGAAACCTTTGTGACCACCACCAAAGAGATAGAGGAGTTCGAAGGCTGGACCAACAAGTTCATTTTCCCGCCCTACAAAGTGTCCATTCCCGATGCGCTGATTTCAAATTTCCACCTTCCCAAATCCACAATGCTTATGAACGTGGCTGCTTTTGGTGGTTACAGAAACGTGATGCACGCCTATGAGGTAGCGCTGCAAGAGGGCTATAAATTTGGCACTTACGGCGACGCAATGCTGATTATCTAATTTTAAAATCAGACAATCGGAAGAAGAAATCCGGAATTTTTCCGTTTTGAAATCCCCGTCCGTCTAACTTGCACCTTAAAAAGTGCAACAAGATGAGACGGGATTTTCTTATTCGCACCGCCTGCCTGGCGGGCTGCTTCGAGGGGCTCAGCGTCCCCACGCGGCAGATTATGGAGGCCTTCGGGTCTCTGGACAATCTTTATTCTTTGGACCAGGACGAAGCCCTGCGCCTATACCCTCCCCTGATACAGTTTGCCGGAAAACTGTTCTCTCCCATCCGGATGGAGGCGGCCGAGCGGGACATAGACTGGGCGGAGAAGCACAATCTGACGGTTATTACCATAGAGGATGCCGGCTATCCGGAGCGGCTGCGCCAGTGCCCCGACGCTCCCCTGATTCTCTATATGAAAGGCGAATGCGACTTTTCACGGCCGCGCTTTATCGCCATCGTGGGAACCCGCGCCGCCACCGGTTACGGCCGGCGCTATTGCGACAAGATTGTGGAGGGGCTTTCCCGCTGCGGCACCAAACCGGTGGTGGTGAGCGGCCTGGCGCTGGGCATTGACACCTACGCCCACACTTTTGCCCTTCGCTACGGACTGGACACAGTGGCGGTGATGGGCACCGGTTTCGACACCATTTATCCGCCTTCGAACTATCAACTCGCAGAAGAGATCCTGCACCACGGAGCCCTGGTGACGGAGTTTTCTCCTTTTATATCTTCTTATCCGGTGAATTTCGTGCGTCGCAACCGCATCATCGCCGGACTGTGCGACTGCACGCTGGTGGTGGAGTCCAAGGCAAAAGGGGGCGGGCTTATCACCGCCCGGCTGGCGCAGGACTACGACCGCAGCGTGTTTGCGGTGCCCGGCCGCTTCGACGACAACACCTTCCGCGGCTGCAACGACCTGATAGAAGACCACGTGGCCGCAATAGTCACGGGAGCCGACAGCATTATCCGCGCAATGAACTGGGATGTCCGGCAGGGCTTCCTGCCGCTCGACTTCGGCGACGGGGTTAAGGGCCATATCGTAAAATTCCTGACAGAGCATCCCGAATCTGACACAGAAACCATCGCTGCCGCCCTGGACTGCAGCGTCCGCGACCTCTCGCTCCCGCTCATTGAGCTGGAGATGTCGGGCGCAATCTCGCTGGTGGGCGGAAACAAGTATTGCGCGAATTGATTAAATTCGCGCTTAATATGATTGACACGCATTCGCACATATACGACGAGGCCTTCAAGGAAGATTTTGACGATATGATTGCCCGCGCCAGGGAGGCGGGGGTCGCGAAGCTGGTGATGCCGGGCATCGATTCCTCCTGCCACAACCTTATGGTGGCGGCGGCCGACGCCCTGCCGGGCTTTGCATATGCTGCCATAGGCCTTCATCCCACCGAAATCAGGGAGAACTGGCGCGAAGAGTTGCAGTTTGTCCATGAACATCTGCACGACCGCCCCTGGGTAGCTATAGGTGAGATAGGGATGGACCTCTATTGGAGCAAGGATTATCTCGAAGAGCAAAAGGAGGTTTTCTGCGCCCAGCTGGACTTGGCACACGAGGCGGACCTGCCCGTAATCATCCACGCCCGCGAGGCCACCGAAGAGATTTTTGCCTGCATCAAGAAGGTCGCAAAGCCGCTGCGGGGGACCTTCCACGCCTTTACCGGCAGCTATGAGACGTACACCCGGATCAAGCGTGCCGGCGACTTTTTTGTGGGCATCGGCGGGGTTGTCACATTCAAGAATGCCCACGTGGCAGCGGCCTTGGAGCGCATTCCGCTGGAGGATGTGCTGCTGGAGACCGACTCTCCCTACCTGACGCCCGTACCCTACCGCGGACGGCGCAACGAGAGTGCCTACGTGCGCTTTGTGGCAGAGAAAATCGCCCAGATAAAAGGGGTGGATTTTGAAGAAGTGGACGCCGTCACAACCCGCAATGCCGAGAATTTATTTCTATTTTCAAAAAATATTGTTTAACTTGCACCACAATATTGCAAACAACGCAAAATCTATATTATCATTAATTAAAAATCTATGAAAAAAGTTTTCATGTTTTTGGCAGTAGCAGGTCTTCTGACTTTCACTGCTTTCCAATCAGTTAAGGCTCAGGATGAAGAGGCAGCTCCTGCACCCGAGGCTCAGGAAGAAGTTGCAGCTCCCGCAGCTGAGACTCCCGTTAACCCGTTTGAGGCTACCGGCAACGACAAACCTCTGCACCAGCAGCTCAAGGCTAAATTCATCGAAGGTGGCGCCGGCTTCATGGCATTGGTGCTCATCTGCCTTATCCTTGGTCTTGCCATCGCAATTGAGCGTATCATCACACTCAACCTTGCCCAGACCAACACCAATAAACTTCTCGGCAGCGTAGAAGACGCTCTCAAGAAGGGTGACGTAGAGAAAGCTAAAGACGTTTGCCGCAACACCCGCGGTCCCGTTGCCAGCATTTTCTATCAGGGTCTCATCCGTATGGACCAGGGCGTTGAGAACGTAGAGAAGGCCGTTACTTCCTACGGTTCAGTTCAGATGGCTCAGCTTGAGAAGGGCCTGAGCTGGATTTCCCTGTTCATCGGTATCGCACCTATGCTCGGATTCCTTGGTACAGTGATTGGTCTGATCCAGGCATTCGATGCCATCGAGGTTGCAGGTGATATCTCCCCGAACCTGGTAGCAGGCGGTATGAAAGTCGCCCTGATCACCACCGTCGGCGGTCTGGTTGTTGCCATCATCCTTCAGTTGTTCTATAACTACCTTATCTCCAAGATCGACACCATCGTTGCCCAGATGGAAGATGCTTCCATCAGCTTCGTTGACCTTCTGGTAGCTAACCAGAAATAATCTGAATGCAGGGTAGTATTATTAACAATTGAAAAAAACAAAACAATGAAACTGGCTAAATATTTAAAATGGATCCTTCTGGGTATCTCTGCGATATTGCTGGTTGTTTTCTTCCTCCTGCCGCACAATACCACTAGCGACCCTATGGTGGATACCTACATCATCTGGGCGTATGTGCTCGTAGCCATTGCGCTGGTATTGGTTCTGGCATTCCTGCTGATAGACGTGAGCAAGTCCAAGAAAAGTCTGCTTACGTTTATCCTGCTGATTGTCGGAGTGTGCGTGCTGGTAGCCGCTTGCTGGCTGCTGGCTCCCGGCGGAGAAGTTGCGACCAACGTTGACTACACTCCGACGGATTCTAAATTCACAGACGCTGCCCTCTACGTGACCTATGCAATGGTTGCAGCATCCATCTGCGCCATCATTTGGTCTGCTATCAGCAACGCTATTAAGAATCGTTAATAAGAAAGGAAAATGGCATCAAAAAAGACTCCCGAAATTAATGGAAGCTCAATGGCCGACATCGCTTTCATTGCGTTGATATTCTTCCTGATGGTTACGACTATGGACCAGGAGAAGGGTCTTCCCCGTCGTCTCCCTCCTATGCCAGATGAAAACATGAAGCTGGAGAACGAGAAGGTCAACCGTCGTAACATCGTCATTGTGAAGATCAACGTGAACGACCGCGTGTTTGCCGGGGATGAACCTATAGATGTCAGTCAACTGAAAGATAAGATTGTGACGTTCCTCACCAATCCCGCAGACGACCCCAACCTCCCGGAGAAGGTTGTCAAGGATATTGAGGGATTCGGTCCCTACGCCGTTTCCAAGGGTGTGATTTCACTGCAGAACGACCGCGGTACGACATATAGCCAATATATCGCCGTACAGAACGAGCTGGTCAAGGCCATCAATGAAATCCGCGACGATTTCTCTGTGGCCCACTACGGCAAGACATACGCCCAGCTGGACGACGACAAGCAGAAAATCGTGCGTAAATGTATCCCGCAGCAGATTTCCGAGGCTGAGCCCAAGGATACCAAACTACAGAAATAGGAGGTTAACAGTATGGCTACATTCAAGAAAAGTAGTAAAAAGACAATGCCTGCCATCTCTACCGGCTCGCTGCCTGATATCGTGTTCATGATTCTGCTGTTCTTTATGGTGACCACCACAATGCGTCAGACAGAACATATGGTTATGGTGAATCTGCCTGCCGCCAGTGAAATCTCCAAACTGGAACGTAAGGACCTTTCGTCTTACATCTATGTTGGTACTCCTCTGAGGAAGTATCAGGGTAAATACGGTACAGACAGCCGTATCCAGCTTAACGATTCTTTCCGCACGGTAGATGAAATCCGCGATTTCGTGGCTGCCGAGCGCGAGAACCTCAGCGAGCAGGACCGTCCGTTTATGACCGTTTCCATCAAAGCTGACAAAGACACCCGTATGGGTATCATCACCGACATCAAACAGGAGCTCCGCCGCTGCAACGCGCTCAAGATTCTCTACGGCGCAAACGCAGTTGAATAGGCTCCTTGAAGATAAATCAGAAAGAAATGGGTGGCAGTCAATTGTTGCCCATTTCTTTTTAAAAATTTTAAAATGAAACGCATCGTAACTATACTCTTCCTGGCCCTGACGCTGCTTTCCGCCACCGGATGCAAGCAGAAAGCCAAATATGTATTCCTGTTTATAGGCGACGGTATGGGCTTTGGCGCCGTATCCGTTACCGAAACCTACCTGGCGCAGACCGACTCCACCGCCATAGGAATGGGCAAGCTGGCCTTCTCTGACTTCCCCGTTATGGGTGCCGCCGCCACATTCTCTGCCAACCGTCAGCGCACCGACTCCGCCGCCGGCGGATCGGCTCTCTCTGCCGGTGAAAAGGTGAACAACGACAGCATCTGCATCAGCCCGGAAGGTGACACCCTTACCAGCATCACCTACAAACTGCACGACGCAGGCTACAAGATTGGCATTGCCGCAACCGTATGCATTGACCACGCCACTCCCGCCGCCTTCTTCGGACGCAACATTGCGCGAGGCAATTACTATGAGATTGGCAGCCAGCTGGCAGACACCGGGTTTGAATTCTTTGGCGGCGGTGATTTCAACCGCCCTTACCAGGCGCAGCCCGACTGCTTTGCCAAGGCGCAGGATGCCGGCTACAGCATAGCCTATGGCCGCGAAGAGTTCGCTGCCAAGAAAGGCGACGGCAAGGTTATCTTCTTCCAGAAGAGGGATACCACCCACGCCACCAACCAACTCCCCACCCGCCTGGAGCGCATTCAGCGCGCCAATCCTGACGACATCACTCTCAAGGAGCTGGTGGCTGGCGCCATAGATGTTCTGGACAATCCCAAAGGTTTCTTTGTGATGGCAGAAGGTTCTATGATTGACTGGGCGGCCCACAGCAACGACGTTGCCGGCCTGGTAAACGAGACCATAGATATGAGCGATGCCATAGAGGTGGCTCTGGAGTTCTACAAGAAGCACCCCAAGAACACCCTGATTGTGGTCACCGCCGACCACGAGACCGGCGGCCCCGCCTGCAACAAGCCCACCCTGTCCAAAATCAGGGCTATCTGCGAGCCGGCCGGTGAAACCAACGTGGACAACTATATGTCCGGCGAGCAGAACAACTCCGACATTTCCAAGATGGCCGGCATAGGCTGGACTGCAGGAAGCCACACCGCCGACCGCGTACCCGTATATGCCATAGGTGCCGGCAGCGAAATGTTCTCCGGAGAGATGGACAACACCGACATCCCCCACAAAATATGCGAGGCTATGGGGGTAGAATTCTAAAAAATGGTTAAGTTTGCAGTATGAAAAAGATTATATCCGTACTTGCTTTTTTATTCGCCTTTGTTTCAGCGTTTTCCTGTAAACCCGACAACCGTCCCGGAGAGGTGCACGGCACCGTGTCATACCGCGACCGTGAAGTTGCCGATATCGTAGTGTCTTACACCGGCGACAACGGCACATACACCTATACCACAAATAAAAGCGGTTACTATGTGATCCGCGGCATCCCCGCAGGTGACTATATCGTGTCGGTTTCTTACGAAGGCAAAAACGTAGATTCCTATCTCAAGGACTACGAGAAGAGCGAGAATCCCAGCCGAGTTACTATCCTCGTGAACGGATACCACGTCCGCAACATCATAATTCCCAACGATCAGGATTTGGGTTGGGACGATGAAGACGATGAGGACGATGAGGACGATACCACCCTTCCTGATGCAGAAATTCCCATTCTGGCGTGGTACAGTATTCCCGCTGCGTATGCTACTGCAGAGCGCTTCCAGGAGTTGAAAGACTGTGGTTTCACCCTCAGTTTCTCCCACACCACTACCCAGGAAGAGGCTATCACGACCCTCGACTGTGCAGAGCAGGCAGGCATCAAGGTAATTGTTCCTTGCCCCGAAGCCAACACAGAGGCGTTTGTTCAGGCAGTGAAGGACAAACCTGCCCTTTACGGATATTGCTTGCGTGACGAGCCCAAGACTGAAGAGCTTGCCGGCCTCGGAGAGTTGGCAGACCGCATCCTTGCCCTGGACAGCGAGCACAACATCTACTTCAACCTCAACCCCAACTACGCCAGCGAAGAATTCCTGGGCTCTACATACGAAGAATATGTGAAGCAGTCGATTCAGAAGGTTAAATCCAATCAGGTATCATTTGACTTCTATCCTATCACAGATACAGGCATCCGAACTTCCTGGTGGGAGAACCTGGAGATTGTGAAGAAGTACAGCCAGGAGGCCAATATGCCGTTCTGGGCATTTGCTCTCTGCACTTCGCACAAACCCTACCCTATTCCCGAGCTGTCTCACCTCCGCCTGCAGATGTATATGAACCTGGCCTACGGCGCCCAGGGCCTGCAGTACTTCACCTACTGGTGCCCCACTCCCGGCACTTGGGACTTCCACGACGCTCCCATTGCAGAGGACGGCACTCCCACCGAGGTTTATGACCTGGTTCAGGAGATGAACGAAGAGCTTCAAGCTCGCGCAGGTGTGTTTATGGGTTGCAAGGTTACCGGCGTATATCAGACCGGCGATCATCAGCCTAACGGCACTTCTCCCCTCACCGGCTATAACCCGCCGCTTTCCAGGCTTAACCTCAATGGAGGCGAAGCCACAGTCTCTTTCTTTGAGAACGGCAAATGGGCTTATCTTATGCTGGTGAACCGCAGCTACCAGGCCGAGTATGACTACTCCATCATCTTTGAAAAGGACGTACAGATGGTTAATCGCGACGGTTCAGTAGAGAACATCGGCACCAGTCTGGACACCCATATGGAAGCCGGCGACTGCGCCATCTTCCGCTGGAAGAAGTAGTTCTCCACCCACACTACACAAAAAGGGACATCCATCCGGGTGTCCCTTTTTTGTATATGGCGCCACTACTGCTCGCGCTTGCAATGCTTCCGGCCTCAGAACCTCAGTTTGTCGAAGGTGAGACGGCCAAGGGAGCGGAGGTAGCGGAAGATGATGCTGCCGTAGTACAGGCCGATATCGTTGCCGTCTTCTGTAAAGGATGACACCTCCACCTCAGGAGCGAGACGACGGAAATCGCGCTTGGCCTGCCATACCGCCTTGAAATAGCTCCAGCGGCCGGTAAACAGATATACCAGGGAGGCACAGAAATCCATAAACTTGCGGGCCGCCATAACCTTGCGGCGCTCGTGCACCGGCAGGTTCTTCTGCAGCATAAGCAAGCTGTTGCGATAGTTAAGATAGAGTTTGCGGGGGCTGGAAGCATCCAGACTGCCGCCGCCCACGTGATAGACCACCGCCTGCGGCACTGCCCACACCTGGTGGCCCGCCAGTTTGGCCCTCCAGCAGAAATCAATCTCCTCCATATGGGCGCGGAACAACTCGTCCAGGCCGCCGAGATAGTGATACAAATCGCTGCGCACCATCATACAGGCGCCACTGGCCCAGAAACACTGATCGGGCTCGTCGTACTGGCCGCAGTCTTTCTCTATATTGGAAAGTATGCGCCCGCGGCAGAAAGGATAACCGTAGCGGTCAATATAGCCGCCGGCGGCACCTGCATACTCGAAACAGTCGCGGCGGGCCACCGAGCGGATCTTTGGCTGGCAGACACCCACATCGGGGTTGTCTTCCATAAAATCCACCAGCGTCTCCAGCCACCCCGGGCTGACCTCCACATCGGAGTTGAGCAGCACATAATAGTCTGCCTCCACCATCTTAAGGGCACGGTTGTAGCCGCCGGCAAAGCCGTAGTTCTGATCAAGGGCAATGACCTCAACCTGAGGATAATTGGCCTGGAGCCACGGCAGCGAATCGTCGGTGGAGGCATTGTCGGCCACCACCACAAAACAGTTTTCTTTGGGGATATTGTCAAGCAAAACCGGAACGAACCGCTCCATCAAGGCGCGGCCGTTCCAGTTAAGTATGACAACAGCAACATCCATTTAGCACTCGGAAGTTGCGTCCTCGAGCTTCTTCATCATTGCAAACATAAAGATTGCAGAGATCACGCAGACGCCAAGGAATACGGCCCAAACGACCCAGAGGGGAAGATTGCCCCAGAGGTGACCGCCCACCTGAACAAGGAAGTTGCCCAGCGCGGTGGCCACGAACCACATACCCATCATCATACCCTTGTACTTGGGCGGAGCCACCTTGCTCACGAAACTGATACCCATAGGGCTGAGCAGAAGCTCACCAAAGGTGAGAATCAGGTACACGGTGATGAGCCAGTAGGGAGATACCAGCGTTTCGGGCATACCCGCTTCACGGGCAGCTGCCTGAACCTCGGGAGTATTGAGGCCGATTGAGGCAAATGCCATAACGCCAAAGGCGATGGCTGCCACCAGCATACCGTAGGCAATCTTGCGGGGAGCTGAAGGCTCTTTGCCCTTCTTTGCAAGGGCGCCGAATATAGCCATTGACACGGGCGTCAGGGCCACTACATAGAATGGGTTGAAGTGCTGGAAGATGGGGGCGCTGATCTCGATGGATCCGCTCAGGCGGGTGTACTGCCAGAACAGGAAGCCGCAGGCAAGCAGCACCACAATCACGCCAATCAATTTGCCACGGCCGGTAGCCTCTTTGTCGAATATCGAGAACAGGGCATATACAATGGCAATCACTGCAACCAGGTTCCATACGTTAAAAGGCATAGAAGCTATGCCCTCGCTGCTGCGCTGGGTGAACTCGTTGGCAAAATATGTGAGGGTGAGGCCGTTCTGGTGGAAACTCATCCAGAAGAAGATTACCACGGCGAACACCAGGAACAGGGCCACCATACGCTTTTTGGTCTGCTCGGGGGTGAGGGTGTCCACAACCTGGGCCTTCTCCCCTTTTGCGTGACCGCCCTCTACGTGCTTGAACCAGCTGCGGAAAGCGTAGTAAATGATTATTGAAACTATCAGGGATACGCAGGCCACTGCAAAAGAGAAGTGGTAGGCTGCATTGCCGTCAAAGCCCAGGCTGATGGCCCATTCGCGGATCTTGATGGCCGCGGTGGGAGCAAACAGGGCGCCTATGTTGATGGCCATATAGAACAGCGAGAAGCCGGCGTCGCGTTTAGAAGCGTATTTGGGGTCATTGTAAAGGTCACCGACCATCACCTGGAGGTTGCCTTTGAAAAGACCCGTGCCGAAGCCGATAAGCACCAGTGCGGCCAGCATTCCTATCAAGGCAATTGTGCCGCTTCCCAGAGGAATGGAGAGCAGCAGATAGCCCAGGAACATAATTATGATACCCGTTGTGACCATCTTCCCGAAACCGAACTTGTCGGCCATAATGCCGCCAATCAGGGGGAAGAAATACACCAGCATCAGAAATGAACTGTAGATGGTGCCGGCAGTGCCTGCCGAAAGGCCGAAGTTGGCCCTGAGGAACAGGGCGAACACGGCAATCATTGTGTAGTAGCCAAAGCGCTCGCCGGTATTTGCCAGCGCCAGGGCAAACAAACCTTTTGGTTGATTTTTAAACATAGTTATACTGGTTATTCGTTATTTCTTGGGAGCGTTTTCC
>JAFRRR010000031.1 GCA_017428035.1 Bacteroidales bacterium
ACCAACGCCGCCTTTGTTGTTTGCAAAACATACAATCTGTCCCATATATCTATATCTCAATTTGTTACACAAATATATATAAAAATATTTGTATAACAAAATATAAATATAGAAATATTGTTTTCTATAAATTTGGGAAGATTCCGTATAGAGCGCTGCCGCTTCCGGTCATAGATGCATACACAGCTCCGCGGTCGTAAAGGCTATGTTTAATCTCGGCGAGAATTGGATATTTGGCAAAAGCGTACGCCTCAAAGTCATTTACAACATTCTCACGCCAATGCTCTACTCCTGCAGCAATCCGCTCTTTCAGCCCGGCGCCGCAGTTGCGAAGTCGGCTGAATGCTTCTGGCAATATATCACCCCGCTTTGCGAGGCTTTCGTCTAAGGCCGAGCAAAGAAGGGGAAATGGGGGGCGCGAGGCGTCAGCCGAGTCGATTGCCTGAAGCATTTCAGCCGCGAGCACATCATCGGCGCCGATGCCAAATTTAATGGCATCTACGCCTTTATATGCTTCAGGGGTAGAAATATGTATTCCGGGGGTAACAACCTCTATATGGTAGCCCGTAAGATCAAGAGGGTAGGGCTCCAATATTTCGCCGCGGCCGGAAGCAAACATAGGCTGGTTGTAGATGAAGAAAGGGCAGTCGCTGCCAAGCTGCGCGGCAATGCCGGCCAGCGTGTCTAAAGAAAGCCCCAGCTCAAACACATCGTTGATGGCCAAAAGGGTGAACGCCGCATCGCTGCTGCCGCCGCCAAGCCCTGCTCCCATTGGTATATTTTTATATAAAAATATATTTATATTACCGATGCCGTAGAGCTTCTGCATCAGCCGGAAGGCCCTGAAACACAGGTTTTTCTCTACCTCAACGCCGCAGGGTGTGCCATACTGGAACAATGCGGCCTCAGGGGCCTTGACTATCTCCAGCACATCGCGCAGGCCGGGCACCGGAACGAACACCGTTTCGATGTCGTGAAAGCCGTCGTCGCGGCGCCGAAGCACCTCGAGTCCCAGGTTTATTTTGGCGTTGGGGCAGACAATCATACTAGAACATATAGTCCCAGACGGGCAGCATAACGGGTTTGGTATTCAGCGCCTCCAGCGCCTTTGCATCCAGATATTTCTTATTGATAACGACGCGGAACATATACTCGCTGAACCATTCGTCGGTAAAGGTCAGATAGCCGTTGTGGCCGGCTGTGGGACCCCAGCTGTTCTCGAACTGCCATTTTGTCGGCACATCGTTCTGGTCTGTATCACAAGCCATCAGCAACATTGCGTGGGAAGATCCGCTCTGGCGGGTCAGAATCCGGGCCTTCTTGTCCATCTTGAGATCAATGCCCAGCAAGCTGCCGTAGTCGTAGTTGTTCACATCCAGAACGCCGGTGGCGCGGTTGGCCTGTTTGCCCACGTCGCAACTTGCATACATAGGCTCTCCTGCCTTGAGAGAAGCCAGCGCCGCAGCCTTGATATCCTCGTTGGGCAGATTGAGATATACCCAGTTGATGCCCTCGTAGGTGTTGCGGTAATTGTCTATCTCATAGCGCTTATAGTATTCGCGCGTGGGGTCGTTCATTATCATTATGTAACTGTCGGCGCCAAAGTCCGCAGGCCTTATCTCCTTCCAGAAATCCAGAGGGGTAGAGGAGAGACTCTCTATCTTGCCGTCTTTGGTCTGATAGCGCCAGGTGAACTCTGCCGGCGGCTCGCCAAGGCAGAGCGCCAGCACGCGGTAAACGTCCTTAAGGGCGGCCATTTTAATGGCGAACACCTTGTCGGCGCGCTGGGCAACGGCCTTTTTGCCCTTAGCGGGAACTGCAGAAGCCTCGCGGATCTCATATCCCGCCTTGCGCAGGCGCTCGCTCAAGATGCTAAGCATCTGGCTGGTGTTGTTGCTGTTGGCAGTTTCCGGCATTACAGAAGCCGGCACAATGCCATATTTCTCCACCACATTATAGAATAGATTCCACACGCCGCCGTCGGCCACGGGAGCCCTGAAAAAAGTGACCACCGCCCGGTCGTCAAAATCGCGGTCGGCCGTGGCTATTACATTCTCCAAGAACAGGTTAGCCTTCTCGAAGATGTCCCAGAAATAGCAGTAATTATTGGAAAAATTAAAGCTTGCCAGGTTGTATTTTTTCATTACCAGCGGGCGGAGCTGGTTGGTGGATGTAAACAGCCAGCACCGGCCGCTGCGCTGCTGGTCGGTGATGCCGCTCACGTCTGCTTTATACTTGAAAAGGTGATCTACGGCCCCTTCGTTTGCGTGGCTCAGCGCGGCGCTTTTAATATCGGCCGTGGCCGTGAGGATATTCTGCATTGCGACTGTTGCCGCTGCGTCACGGTCAAAGCTTTGCTGAACCTCTTTTATGACTTCGCTGGTCAAGGTCTGTGCAGATAAGACTGCCGCCAAAAACAGGGCGGGAAGGGCTATAAATCGTTTCATATTCGTGTCAAAAAGTGATTTGTGCAACAAATTTAATATATTTGAGAAGAATTACCTTAAATGAAATATGTTTAGCAAAGAAACCTATATCGCACGCCGCAAAAAGCTGGCAACCAGTGTCAGCGGCGGCATTCTAGTCTTTTTGGGCAACAACGAATCCCCGGCGAATTATACCGACAACACTTATACTTTCAGGCAGGACAGCACGTTCCTGTATTATTTCGGGCTGGACAAGCCCGGCCTGGCGGCCGTGATTGACATTGACAGCGGCGGAGAGATTGTTTTTGGCAACGATGTGGATATTGACGACATCATATGGATGGGTCCGCAGAAGAGCATTGCAGACCAGGCCGCCGAGGTCGGAGTGGGGAAGACCTACCCGTTTGCACGTCTGGCCGGCTTTGTGGCCGAGGCCCTGGCAAAAGGACGCACGGTGCATTATATCCCGCAATACCGCGCCGACAACATCATTCTGCTCTCCGAAATCCTGGACCGCAAACCCGCCACGGTAAACGAAGGCGCCAGCGAAGAGTTCATCAAAGCCATTGTGGCCCAGAGACTTATAAAGGATCCTTGCGAGATAGCAGAGATTGACCGCGCCTGCGACCTGGGCTATGCAATGCACTACACCGCAATGAAGCTTATGCGCCCCGGAATGGTAGAGCAGGAGGTGGTGGGCGCAATGGAGGGCGTTGTGATCAGCGGCGGCTATATGACCTCTTTCCCGACCATTCTGTCGCAGCACGGGGAGACACTGCATAACCACCTGCACGACAAGGTTCTGGAGGTCGGCAAGCTGTGCGTGATAGACGCCGGCGCCGAGATTCCCAGCCACTATTGCAGCGACTTTACCCGCACACTGCCCGTCGGCGGCAAGTTTGACAGCCGCCAGGCCGACATTTATACCATAGTTTCCACCGCCAACACCTTTGCGGCCGAGATGGCCCGTCCCGGCATCACCTATCGCGAGGTGCATCTGGCCGCCTGCCGGCTTATGCTGCAGGGGCTCAAGAACGTCGGCCTGGTGAAGGGCGACATAGACGAAGCGCTGGCGCTGGGCGTACAGGGCTTGTTTATGCCTCACGGACTGGGCCACAATATGGGTCTGGACGTGCACGATATGGAAAATCTGGGAGAGGATATCGTGGGCTACGACCCCGGTCAGGAGCGCATCCGCCAGCTGGGTCTGGGCTCGCTGCGAATGGCCCGCAAACTGGTTCCCGGCCACGTGATCACCGACGAACCCGGCATCTATTTCATCCCCGCCCTGATAGAGCAGTGGCGCTCAGAGGGCAAGTTCTCCGATTTCATTAACTATCAGGCTCTTGAGAGCTACTACAACTTTGGCGGCATAAGACTGGAAGACGACATTCTCATCACCGAGAGCGGATGCCGCCGCCTGGGTCAGAGGCGCCTCCCCGTCACCGTGGAAGAGGTGGAGGCCGCAATGGCCTGTTAGCTGCGTGTGACAATTTGTCATAAAACGGCAGGTGGCACTTATTTTGTCTTTATAGGTGCCATTGGAAATTATTATAACAATTAAAAATATTCACATTATGATTAAACCATTAGCAGACAGAGTGTTGGTTCAGGCACAAGAGGCTGAGACCAAGACCGCGAGCGGGCTTTACATCCCCGATTCGGCAAAGGAAAAACCCCAGCAGGGTGTCATTATCGCAGTTGGCGGCGGCAAGAGCGACGAGCCTATGGAACTCAAGGTGGGTGACAAGGTTATGTACGGCAAATATGCCGGCACCGAAGTCTCTTTCGAAGGTCAGGACTACCTCATTATGCGTCAGAGCGATGTAATCGCCGTTATCGAATAATCCTCTTAAACAGAAATCATTATGGCAAAAGATATCAAATTCAACATTGAGGCGCGCAACCTTATGAAAGAAGGCGCTGACGCGCTGGCAGATGCAGTCAAGGTGACCCTGGGTCCCAAAGGCCGCAACGTTATCATTGACAAGAAATTCGGTGCTCCGCAAGTAACCAAGGACGGCGTTACCGTGGCTAAAGAGGTTGAGCTCGAAGACCGCTTCCAGAATATGGGCGCACAGATGGTAAAGCAGGTCGCTTCCAAGACCAACGACCAGGCCGGTGACGGTACCACCACCGCAACCGTGCTGGCACAGGCCATCATCAACGTAGGTCTCAAGAATGTTACCGCTGGTGCCAACCCTATGGACCTCAAGCGCGGTATAGACAAGGCCGTTGCCGCTGTAGTGGCAGACCTCCAGAAGCAGAGCCAGGCTGTGGGTGACGACTACTCCAAGATAGAGCAGGTTGCCACCATCAGTGCAAATAACGACGAATACATCGGCAAGCTTATTGCCGAGGCAATGAGCAAGGTTAAGAAAGACGGCGTCATCACTGTAGAAGAGGGCAAAGGCACCGAGACTGAGGTGCGCGTGGTAGAAGGTATGCAGTTCGACCGCGGCTATATCTCAGCCTACTTTATGACCAACCCCGACAAGATGGAGGCCGTTCTGGAGAACCCTTACATCCTGATCACAGACAAGAAGATCTCTGCAATGAAAGACCTGATGCCGCTGCTCGAGCCCGTTGCACGCGAAGGCCGCGCCCTGCTGATCATTGCCGAGGATGTGGACGGCGAGGCTCTCACCACCCTGGTAGTCAACAAACTGCGTGGCACTCTGAAGGTGGCTGCCGTGAAGGCTCCGGGCTTTGGCGACCGTCGCAAAGAGATGCTGCAGGATATCGCTATCCTCACCGGCGGACAGGTTATCAGCGAGGAGAGGGGCATAACCTTCGAGAACGCTACCGTTGATATGCTGGGCCAGGCAGAGAAGGTATCCATTGACAAGGACACCACTACTATCGTGGACGGTGCCGGCGACAAGGCTGCCGTTAAGCAGCGCGCCGCACAGATCCGCACCCAGATAGAGAACACCAAGAGCGACTACGACCGCGAGAAATTCCAGGAGCGCCTGGGCAAGCTCGCCGGCGGCGTGGCAGTGCTCTACGTGGGTGCAGCCAGCGAGGTCGAGATGAAAGAGAAGAAAGACCGCGTGGAAGACGCCCTTAACGCTACCCGTGCAGCCGTTGAAGAGGGTATCGTGGCCGGCGGCGGCGTGGCTTACATCCGCGCTACCGAGGCTCTCAAGAAGCTCAAAGGCGACAACGAAGACGAGCAGACCGGTATCAACATCGTGGCCCGCGCCATTGAGGAGCCCCTGCGCACCATCGTTGCCAACGCAGGCCTGGAGGGCAGCGTAGTGGTTC
>JAFRRR010000004.1 GCA_017428035.1 Bacteroidales bacterium
CACAGATAGTCGACCCGTACGAGATGCTTGACGGCACCTTTGCCGTGGCTGCCATTTGCGGCTCGTTTGACCTGGGCGACCGCATGCTGCGCATCTTTACCGAAGACGACCGCTACTGGTACGCACAGAACATATCCCTGAACCTCTACCTGCGCCAGTGCAACAGCCTAGACTTTGGCGAGCGCCGTATGGCCGTGCCCGAAACCGACAATTTCGTAAATGACGTGGTACAGCGCGCCAACGAAGCCATCGAGCGGGGCGACATCGCCGCCGACCTGCGCTTCGGCCACGACTACCAGCTGCTGGCAGTCTGCTCGCGCATCGGTATCAAAGGCATTGCAGAGCGGGTACCCTGGCAGCAGTGCCTCTCCTGGCCGGCTTTCCTCTACACTCCCTTTGCCGGCAACCTGCAAATGGTATTCTACAAGAACAAGAAAGACGAAGTATTAGTAAAATTCTATATCAACGAACGGGAGACCGCTCTCACCACCCTCCCCGGCGGACCTTACTACAAGTGGGAGGATGTTAAGGAAGCCTTCAAAACCTGCCCATAATATGAAAAAGTTACAGCTATTTGTTCTCTGCCTGGTGCTTGTCGCCTGCTCATGTGAGCCCAAGCCCCAACCTGAACCCGAACCAGAACCCACACCGGAACCCACACCCGAGATTGTAACTCCCGGTCCCGGAGACTACTTCTTTGTGCTGCCCCAGAACTCCGCCAAGAGCACCTGGGAGGCCGGAGACAAGATCATGATTCAGGGCAACTACTCCCCCGGAGCGGTAACCGTAACTCTTTCCGCAGCCGACATCCAGGGCGACGGCCGCACCGCAAAGGTGCATCTGGACAAGATTCCCGAAACATTCTACGAGCCGGACTATCTGCACGCCGCATACCCCGCAGAATTGCTGGATATGGATGAAAATATGTTCTGCGACGACATATTCAACTTTACCAAAACCGATCGGCAGCTCATGTGCGCCTGGCTTGGGAAGGACAACACCTTCAGCTTCATAAACATCTGCGGCGCAGTCACTTTCAGCGTGGACGGCGACTGGGACAGTTGCACCCTGGCAGGTCCAGCCTGGGAGATGGTAAGCTATACCGGCAGGTATACGGTGGCCGTGAACAGCCAGACGCAGAACTGGCGCCAGCGTTTCGATCCTATGGATTACTTTCTTGCCAGCGACATCTCAGGCGGAAAGGCGACCATCTTTTTCCCGGGCGGCATAAGCCTTCCCAACGGTTTCGTGGTCTATTTCAAGAAGGGTGACGAATATCCCAAGAGCTACACCTATTCCAACGTCGTAAATCTGGACCACGACGGCCTTCTGGAACTTGGCAACATCACCTCATCCCTGCAGGACTACAGCGGTCCCAAGCCGGAAAGTCCAGAGATGCCGCAACTCAAGGGTTACACCAGATTTACCGTTTCTGTGACTGAAATATCAGGAATATGCCTTACCGCCGACGGCAGTGCCCTGTGGGCGGTGGGCGACAACGGCTATCTGGGACAAGTATCCTTCGACGGCCAGACCACCAAGTTCTGGACAAAGAGCGCCGATATGGAGGGCATCACCATAGACCCCGACACCGGCGATTTATATATCGCACTGGAAGACGGCAGCCAGTCGGTTGCCCGGGTCAAAGCTCCCGATTATAATGTCAGTGACTATGAGGTGCTGTTCCGGGTGGAGCAGGCCAGAAGCTACGGCAACGCCGGACTGGAGGGTATAACCTACTACAAGGACGGTATGATTTATGTCGGCAGCCAGGTCGATGCAAACCTGTTCCTCTACAAACTCAACGGCGAACAGGTTGGCCAAACCAAGAGCCTGCGCAAACTCACCAGAAATGCCATTACCGAGGTCGGCGGCCTGTACTACGACGCCGAGAAAGACTGGTTATGGGTAACAGATTCCGAGACTCATAAACTTTATGTGCTGGACGGCGAAATCACCCACATTCTGGCCTCCTACAGCGTGCAGTACTGCAGCAACAACGAGGGTATATGCGTCGACCGCGCCAACAATTGCGTTTGGGTTGCCAACGACGACGACACCCCCCGCCTGTTCCGTCTGGAGTTCGAGGGACTATAGTAAACTGCACGCCCCGAAATGGGGTTGCAACTAGTGCGGGTTTGTCGTATATTTGTATGACAAACCCGCATTGCTATGAAAAAATCCTTCTCTGCAGCAGCCGTTCTGTGCTGCATCTTGTTTATGGCCGGATGCGCCGGCAACAAATCCACGGCTCCCGAGCTGGACTACGAAGCGCTGAACGCACAGGCCCTGGAAGAATACCTGCAGCCCGTCCATCCCGGCGTCCGCGGCCAGGTGCCTTTCTGGAACAAGTTTGCCACCAAATATATCTACGCCCCCGCTTTTGACTTTGACGATGTAGACAATGCCGTGGGCTATACCTACACCGCAGAGGCGGGCGGGCAGTTCTTCATTTTCGGCAACGAAAGTCCCCGCGCCGACCTGGGCGAGATTTGGCAAGAGATGCCCGTGGGTCCGGTGGAGCTCACCGTGCAGGCCTATGACGGAGAAGGCGAGCCTCTGGGCGAACCCCAGAAATGCAGTTTTGAGAAGGACAACCCCTTCTGCGGCCCCTACGACCCCGCTCCCATAGGTTACCGGGAGGCAGCCGTAAGAACCGCCAAGGCCCTTCACGACAGCCCCATAGGCCAGAGTTGGGCCAAGCCGGGCAAGCCCGACACCACATATTTCTACAACTGCTACCCCTGCAAGATCTGGAGCGGAATAGCCCAGACCGAGTGCTTCCTGGCCCGCGAGGTACCTGAGTACCGCGATGCTGCGCTGCAGATTGCCCGCAACGCTTGCGACGGCCTTATAGCCTTTGCCCAACCAGCCGACGCCCCGCTGGCTTTCTTCCTCCCACATACTACTACGGCGACAATTGGGAGGCCAAATCCAGCGTGCTCCGCTTTAACAGGGGCAAGACTATGTTCCTGGAGGCCACCTATGCCGCAAACGCCCTGCTGGACCTCTACGACCTGACCAAAGAGCAGAAATACTTTGACCACGCCGTGGGCATCGCCAAGACATATCAGAAGCTTCAGGCCCAGGACGGTTCCTGGCCCGTAAAAGTCATTTTGGAGACGGCCGAGCCGGTTAATAACGCCCGCTGCCTGCCTGCAGACATACTTATGCTGGCAAACCACCTCAAGGTGAAATATGGCGTGGATGGTTTTGAAGATATGGTGGAAAAGGGCGACAAATGGATGTGGGACAATACCATCTCGGAATTCAAATTCGACGGCCAGTTCGAAGACGTTCCCATCGAGGACAAGGTTCCCTACCAGAACCTGACCCACTGCACCGCCGGCGACTGTATGGAGTATCTTATGACCAAGCCCGTTTTTGAAAAGAGCGATCTTAAGACCTGCATAGAGATTGCCCGCTGGGCAGAGGACCAGTTCACCCGCTGGCACTCCAAGGTAGAAAAGGATGCCGACGCGCTCAGCGCCACCGAAGGCGTATTCAGCTCGCCATTCGTGTTTGAGCAGTATTCCTGGAAGAATCCCGTGGATGCCAGCATCGCCAAGGTGGCCAACAACTTTATGCACATCTATCACAAGACCGGCGACCTGCTGGCCCTTGCCAAGGCCAAGGCGCTGGTGGACACCCTTATCAAGATACAGGATCCCGAAACCGGCACAATGCCCACCATACCCGACAGCGACACCAAATATTCTCCCGACGATATCTGGGCCAACTGCGTATACTACAGCATAGGAACCCTGATGAGAATGGCCGACATCTATGAAAACTAATCTCCGCATCACAACTCTGGCGGCAGCGCTGCTGCTGTCGATGGGCCTGTATGCACAGGTCAAGGTGGCCGACCCCGCACGTCACGGGATGGACCCGGAGCGCCTCGCCCGGCTGGACGAGGTCATTGAAGAATGCATTGCCGAGGGAAACATCCCCGGTGCAGTGATAAGCGTGGTGCGCGGCAACAACATAGTCTATCTCAAGGCCTATGGCAACAAGTCGCTGGTGTCCGAAACGGAGCCGATGACAGTGGAGACCATATTCGATCTGGCTTCGCTGAGCAAGTGCGTGGGCACCACGCTGGCCGTAATGCAACTTATAGAGGGCGGCTACATCCGCCTCACCGACCCGGTGAACAAATACATTCCGGAGTTCAAGCCGTGGAAAGACCCCGCCACCGGAGAAGAGGTGGATATAATAATCCGCGACCTTATGACCCACGCCTCGGGCCTGGATGCCTACTACGATGCCGGCAAACTTGTAAGCCGCTTTGGCACCAACCAGCCCGACAGCCTGATGCGGGTCATTGCCACCGAAGCGGGCCGAAACTTCCGCCCCGGCAGCGGATTCCTCTATAGCTGCCTTAACTTCATCACCCTGCAGAACATATTGCAGCGCGTAACCGGAGAGAGGCTATGCGACTACGTGCAGGAGCACATCTTTGACCCGATGGGCCTCAAGCACACCTGCTATTTCCCGCTGGCAGAGGACTGCCGCACCCCGCTCGCTCACCAGGACCTGCTGCCGCTGGTTGCACCGACC
>JAFRRR010000032.1 GCA_017428035.1 Bacteroidales bacterium
CGGCCCTTGCGGGTACGTGCATTGTTCTTGGTGCTCTGTCCGCGAACGGGAAGACCAACGCGATGGCGGATGCCGCGATAGCAACCGATATCCATCAGTCGTTTGATGTTCATCTGAACCGAAGAGCGAAGCTCGCCCTCGATCTTGTACTCTTCAGCAATCTTACCACGGATTGCTGCAATCTGCTCGTCGTTCCAATCCTTGACCTTGATGTTCTCGTCGATGCCGAGCTCACCGAGGATCTTCTGGGAGGAACTGCGACCAATTCCGTAGATATAGGTCAGACCTATAACTCCGCGCTTGTTTTTTGGTAAGTCAACTCCGGCTATACGTGCCATAATTTATCTTTACTTTATTGTTTGTTCGGTTAAAAATTATGCTTGACGCATTTTGAATTTCGGATTCTTCTTGCAAATAACATACAAGCGGCCTTTACGCTTAACGATCTTGCAATCGTCACTACGCTTTTTGATGGAAGTCTTAACTTTCATTTTGTTTGAAGTATTTAATGTTATTTATATCTGAAGGAAATTCTTCCTTTGGTCAAATCATACGGAGACATCTCTACCTTTACCTTGTCTCCCGGCAATATCTTGATGTAGTGCATACGCATCTTGCCCGAAATGTGGGCTATGATGACGTGGCCGTTGTCAAGCTCTACGCGGAACATAGCGTTTGACAAAGCCTCAATGATGGTACCATCCTTTTCTATTGCTGATTGTTTTGGCATAAGTTGTTGTTTCCGTTGATATTGATTATTATTTATTATTCTCGATAAAGTCGTAGGTAGTCAGTCTCTCGGCAGCGCCCTTGCGCACCACGACCGTCATTTCAAAATGGGCCGACTTTTTGTGGTCGGCGGTGTAAACACCCCAGCCGTCGTCGTCAAGATAAACTTCCTTGACGCCCTGGTTGATCATAGGCTCAATGCAGATCACCGAACCCTCGGGGAGCTTGACCCCGTGGCCGCGGCGCCCGTAGTTGGGCACCTCGGGGCTTTCGTGCATCGTGCGTCCGATACCGTGGCCCACCAGCTCGCGTACCACCGAAAAACCGCGCTCTTCGCAATAGCTCTGAACCGCGTATCCGATGTCGCCCGTGCGGGAGCCCGCCTTGGCGGCTTCGATACCTTTGAACAGGGAGGCCTTAGTAGTATCCAGCAAATGCCGGTCAGCCGCACTAAGCTCTCCGCATCCAAAAGTATAGGCCGAGTCTCCGTAGTATCCCTTGTAAACCGTACCGCAGTCCACAGACACGATGTCGCCTTCTTTGAGCTCATATTCTGAGGGGAAGCCGTGCACGACGTATTCGTTGACTGAGATGCAGAGGGAGTACGGATATCCGCCATAACCCAAGAAGCCGGGCTCTGCGCCGTGGTCGCGGATAAACTCCGCTGCCAGAGCGTCAAGATCCTTGGTCTTGACCCCGGGCGCGATGTGCGTGCCAACTTCGGCAAGCGTCTTAGAGACAAGTATTGCATTCTCTCTAAGCAGCGCGATTTCTTCTTCGGTTCTGACTTTGATCATAACTATCTTGCGTTCTTTATAAGAATGTTACATTCCTGAACGGCCCTGAAGACGACCGGTCTTCATAAGTCCGTCGTAGTGACGCATAAGCAGGTGGCTCTCAATGTGCTGGAGAGTATCCAGAATCACACCCACGAGAATCAGCAGGGAAGTGCCGCCGTAGAAGTGTGCAAACTGGTTGTTGACTCCGAGCAGCTGTGCGAATGCGGGCAAAATGGCCACAAGCGCCAGGAAGATAGAGCCGGGAAGGGTTATGCGGGACATAATCGCATCAAGATATTCAGCAGTCTTCTTGCCGGGCTTTACGCCGGGGATGAAACCGCCGTTCTTCTTGAGGTCTTCAGACATATTGGTGGGGTTGATGGTCACCGCTGTGTAGAAGTAGGTGAATATGATCACCATAACTGCGAAGATGAAGTTGTACCAGAATCCTACCGGGTTGTTAAGCACGGCTGCAAGGCCCTTGGTAACGTCAAAGCGGGTGAACAGCAGAGGGATGAGCATCATCGCCTGGGCAAAGATGATAGGCATAACGCCTGCAGCATTGACCTTCAGGGGGATGTTGTTCTTCACGCCGCCGTACATCTTGCCGCCGACTACGCGCTTTGCATACTGTACGGGAACCTTGCGGACAGCCTGTACCAGGGCGATGGTGGCCACGAACACGAAGAAGAGAACTATAAGCTCAACGATAAACATAAGGATACCGCCGGTGGTCTTGGAGAACTTCTCCATAAGCTCGAGGTAGAGTGCCTGGGGAAGGCGTGCAATGATACCTATCATAATTATCAGGGAGATACCGTTGCCGATACCGCGGTCGGTGATTCTCTCACCAAGCCACATCACGAACATAGAACCGCCCAGAAGGATGAGGGTTGCTATGAAGGCGTACCAGCCGCTGCCCATCTGAACCAGGAATGCGCTTGCGGGAAGCTGTGCGCGGAGGTTTGCGATGTAAGCGGGGCCCTGGATGGCGATAATCAGGATAGTGAGATACCTGGTGTACTGATTCATTTTTCTGTGGCCGCTCTCGCCCTCGCGCTGGAGGCGCTGGAAGAACGGGAACATCACACCCAGAAGCTGGATGACGATGGACGCAGAAATATAAGGCATAACGCCCAGTGCGAACACCGAGGCGTTACCGAACGCACCACCCGAGAACATATTCATAAGGCCGAGCAGGCCCTCGGATGACTGCTGTTGGAGATTGGCGAGCTGAGAGGCGTCTATACCGGGAATCACAATGTAGCAACCGAGACGGTATACTGCTATCAGGGCGATGGTATAGAGGATCCTCTTGCGGAGCTCTTCAATCTTCCAGATATTCTTTATAGTCTGAACAAAATTTGCCATAGTCTTTAAAGAACGGTTGTTGTGCCTTCCTTAGCCTCAATCTTTGCGATTGCGCTCTTGGAGAAAGCGTGTGCGGTTACATCCAACTTTGCGGTGAGGTCGCCGTTTCCGAGGACCTTGACGGGCATACCGGGACGAACCAGACCGCCTACTACCATATCATCGATAGAGATGGTGGTGGAACCGGTCTTCTCGCTGAGTGCCTGGAGAGCCGCTACGTTGACTACTGCAAATTCTACTCTTGTGGGGTTCTTGAAGCCGAATTTCGGAAGACGACGCTGGATAGGCATCTGACCGCCTTCGAATCCGATCTTATGTGAATAACCGCTGCGTGCCTGCGCACCCTTGTTACCACGGGTAGCTGTTCCGCCATAACCGGAACCCTGGCCGCGGCCGATGCGTTTCTCGCTCTTTACAGAACCTGCTGCGGGTTTAAGATTGTTAAGTTTCATAGTGCTGTCTTCTCCCTATTTTACTTCTTCAACTTTTACAAGATGACGAACCTTTTCTATCATACCTGCAGTAACCGGGGTGAGCTCGATCTCTACGGTCTCGTGCATTCTGTGAATGCCCAGGGCACGCATATTGGCCTGCTGACGCTCGGTTGCGCTGGCTGTACTTTTAATTTGGGTAACTTTTACTTTTGCCATAGTTCAGATCTCCTTAACCGTTAAATACCCTTTCCATAGGAATACCGCGAAGACCTGCTACAGTGTAGGCGTCGCGCATTTCGCACAGAGCCGCAACGGTGGCTTTCACCAGGTTGTGGGGGTTGGATGAACCTTTACTTTTTGCAATGACATCGTGAACACCCACTGCCTCGAACACTGCACGCATCGCACCACCGGCCTTAACACCGGTACCGGGAGCTGCTGGTTTCATAAACACGCGGGCACCGCCAAACTTGGCTGCCTGCTCGTGGGGGATTGTCTTCTTGCTCAGAGGGATCTTCACGAGATTCTTCTTTGCATCCTCGATGCCCTTGGAGATGGCTGTGGTAACCTCGTTGGCTTTTCCAAGGCCATAACCTACGACACCATTTTCGTCGCCTACTACGACGATTGCAGCGAAGCTGAAGTGACGGCCACCCTTGGTAACCTTGGTCACTCTCTGAACCGCTACCAGTCTGTCCTTAAGTTCCAGGTCGACTGTCTTAACTTTCTTGGTATTGATATCTGCCATAGCGCTTAGAATTTAAGACCACCCTCGCGGGCAGCGTCTGCCAAACTTTTAACTCTGCCGTGATAAAGGTAACCTCCGCGGTCGAAAGACACGGTGCTGATACCTTTTTCAAGAGCGCGCTGCGCGATGCAGCCGCCTACAACCTTGGCAGCCTCGATGCCGGACTTGCCCTTGCACTGATCTGCGAGAGCCTTCTCGAGAGAGGATGCCGAAACCAGGGTGACACCCTTGGTGTCGTCTACAACCTGGACATAGATCTGCTTATTGCTTCTGAACACTACCATACGGGGGCGCTCAGCAGTGCCGTTAACGACTTTGCGGATGCGGTAGTGGACTCTTTGTCTTCTTTCTTGTTTAGTCATCATAATTCAATCCTCCTGTTATTTAGCTGCAGCAGACTTACCGGCCTTACGACGAAGCTGTTCGCCCACAAACTTGATACCCTTACCCTTGTACGGTTCAGGCTTGCGGAATGAACGGATCTTGTGAGCCACCTGACCAAGCAGTTGCTTATCAGCGCTTTTGAGAACCAATACCGGGTTTGCACCCTTCTTAACGGCCTCGGCCTCTGCCTTGACCTCCTTGGGAAGCTGGAACTGGATATCGTGGGAATAACCAAGGCTGAAAGTAAGTATCTGGCCCTGGACATCAACGCGGTAACCAACGCCGACCAGCTCCTGTTTAATGGTGAACATCTCGTGGCAGCCAGTCACCATATTCGCGATGAGTGCGCGGTAGAGACCGTGCATAGAGCGATGGCGGGGCTGGTCTGTCGGACGGGACAGTGTGAGTTCGTTTCCCTCAATCTTGACTTCGATGTCGGGATCCACTTTCTGGGACATCTCGCCGTGAGGGCCTTTAACCTTGACCACGTTGTCCTTTGTAACCTCAACGGATACGCCGGCGGGTAGGTGTACAGGTAATTTTCCGATTCGTGACATTATTGTATTATTTAAATTATTAGCAATTGGGCATTAATAAACGTAGCAGAGAACCTCACCGCCTACGTTCATCTCTTTAGCTTCCTTGTCGGTTATGACACCCTTGGAAGTGGAGATGATAGCGATACCCATTCCGTTAAGTACTCTGGGCATATCATCGGCACCGGTGTAGCGGCGCAGACCCGGACGGCTCACGCGGACGATCTTCTTGATGGCCGCGGTCTTGGTTGCGGGGTGATACTTGAGAGCGATTTTGATGGTGTTGGAAGGAGTGCCTTCTACCACCTTGTACGCGAGAATGTAACCCTTCTCGTGCAATACGCGAACGATTTCGCCTTTGAGCTTTGAAGCGGGAACCTCAACGGTCTTGTGGCCTGCTGCGTAAGCATTGCGAATTCTCGTCAGCAAATCTGCAATTGGATCAGTCATTTCTAATTTCTTTTTTTGATAGCGACGCCTGCTGCGGCGCCCGATATCCTAATTGTTATTATTATTTATATGTATCTTGTTTACCAGCTTGCTTTCTTCACGCCCGGAATGAGGCCCTTGGAAGCCATCTCACGGAACTGAATACGGCTGATGCCAAACTGGCGCATATATCCTTTCGGACGGCCGGTGATAGAGCAACGATTGTGCTTACGGCAGGGGCTCGAGTTCTTGGGGAGCTTGTCGAGAGCGGCCCAGTCGCCAGCGGCTTTGAGGGCTGCACGTTTCTCTGCGTATTTGGCAATTAATTTTGCGCGCTTAACCTCGCGTGCTTTCATTGATTCCTTTGCCATATCTAGTTATTTCTTGATGTTTTTAAACGGTAAACCAAATTCGCGAAGGAGAGCGTAAGCTTCCTGGTCGGTCTTGGCGGTGGTCACGAAAGTGATCTCCATACCCATAACCTTCACGATCTTGTCAATGTCAATCTCGGGGAAAATGATCTGCTCCTTGATACCGAGAGTGTAGTTGCCACGGCCGTCAAAGTTCTCTGCGATACCCTTGAAGTCGCGGATACGGGGCAGGGAAACGGCGATGAGCCTCTCGAGGAACTCATACATAGTGTTGCCACGGAGAGTGACCTTTGCGCCGATGGGCATGCCGCGACGCAGCTTGAAGTTGGAAATATCCTTACGGGAAACGGTCTGAACCGCTTTCTGGCCGGTGATTGCGGTGAGCTCTTCCTGAGCGACCTCAACCATCTTCTTATCCTGGGTAGCCTGGCCCACACCTTCGTTAAGGGTGATCTTGACCAGCTTGGGAACCTGCATTACAGTGGTGTAAGAGAATTCCTTCATCAGGTTGCCCACGATCTCCTCTTTATATTTGGTGCGGAGAGAGGGAATGTAACCTGTGTTCACGGGTGCTGCCTGAGCAGCTGCTGCTTTCTTAGTTGCCATTATTTGAGTTCCTCCCCAGATTTTTTAGCGTAGCGTACAAGCTTGCCGTTTTTACCTACACGGCGACCGATCCTGGTGGGACCGCCCTTGACGGGATCCACAACCTGAAGGTTGGAGATGTGTATGCCAGCTTCCTGTTTGATAATACCACCCTGAGGGTGCTGTGCATTGGGTTTGGTGTGTTTGCTCACCATATTGATGCCTTCTACGATAGCGCGGTCCTTGTCTTTAAGAACCTCAAGCACCTGACCGGTTTTGCCCTTGTCGTTGCCGGCATTTACATAAACCGTATCACCTTTCTTAATATGTAACTTCTTCATAATCGCTGTTAATTAAATTACCTCAGGGGCAAGTGAAACGATTTTCATATAATTCTCACGAAGCTCGCGGGCAACGGGACCGAAGATACGGGTTCCCACAACCTCACCGGCTTTGGTGAGCAGTACACAAGCATTGTCGTCAAAACGGATATAAGAACCGTCCGGACGGCGGATTTCTTTCTTTGTGCGGACTACGACTGCGTTGGAGACAGTTCCCTTCTTGGTGTTGCCACCGGGGATTGCACTCTTGACTGCCACGACGATCTTGTCGCCTACACTTGCGTAGCGATGACGGGTACCACCAAGAACACGGATGCAGAGCACCTCTTTGGCACCGCTGTTGTCAGCTACTAATAAACGTGTTTCCTGTTGTATCATAATTACTTAACTTTTTCTACGATTTCTACTAATCTCCAGCGTTTGGTCTTGCTCAGAGGGCGGGTTTCCATAATGCGGACCTTATCGCCTTCGCTGCACTCGTTCTTATCGTCCTGTGCGACGAACTTTGTGGTCTTGTTTACGAACTTGCCGTAAATGGGATGTTTCTCTTTGGTCTTGACAGCAACAACAATAGACTTGTCCATTTTGTTGCTTACCACAATCCCGACTCTTTCTTTACGAAGATTTCTTTCCATAAGTCAAATCTATTATTTGTTTTCTGCCTTTTTCCTCTCTTCGAGAATAGTAATCATACGTGCGATATCGCGGCGTGATTTAGCGATCACCGAAGTGTTGTCCAGAGGAGAGATGACGTGATTCATCTTGGTCACGGAGAGATTATGCTTCTCGGTCTCGATTCTTTCCTCGAGGTCCTTTATGGCCATCTCGCGAATTTCTTTAGCTTTCATTTCTATTCTCTTTAATTCATTGATTCAACATAATCCCTTCTTACGATAAACTTGCAAGAGATGGGGAGTTTCTGAGCGCCGAGCTCCAGAGCTTCCTTAGCGATCTGTGCGGGAACGCCTTCTGCCTCAAAAATGATGCGGCCGGGAGTGATGGGGGCAACGAATCCCTCGGGATTACCTTTACCCTTACCCATACGTACCTCAGCGGGCTTCTTGGTGTAAGGCTTGTCAGGGAAAACGCGGATCCAGAGATTACCTTCACGTTTCATATGACGTGCGATTGCCTGACGTGCGGCCTCGATCTGTTGACCGGTGAGCCAGCAGCTTTCAAGTGTCTTAAGACCAAATGAACCGAAAGCGAGTTGGTTACCCCTGCCCGCGTTGCCTTTCATACGGCCTTTCTGCTGCCTTCTAAATTTGGTTTTCTTGGGTTGTAACATTGTCTTGTTATTTAAATAATTCTAAGTATCTGTTTATCAGCCCCTTAGCGGCGATGGTGCCGGAATAAGGGACTGCAAAGGTATACAAATTCTTCAAACCCACAAATTTTTTTGTGAGTTTTTTGCGATTTTCGACCAAAATTTTTGACGGTGATTTTCTTCTATTTCAAGCAATTACCCATTTGCACTTTCTGACGTTTTCGCCACTTTGCGACCAAACGTGCACGGGCTGTGAAACGATGCCGGCGGGGCATAAAAAAAGCGGGTTACTTACCCGCTTTCTTTTTGTTCTGAGCCTTTTTGTCCGGCGCCTTGTTGTCGCCGTACTCTTTGACCCACACCTGCCGCTCGAAGGCCTGGTCCAGCGAGATCCAGGTCTCGGTGCTCTTGATGCCCTCGATATTCTGGATGGTGTTGATGAGCACTTTCATAAGATGCTCGTTGTCAAAGCAGTAAATCTTGAGCATAAGGGCGTGGACGCCGGTGATGAAGTGGCATTCCACAACCTCGGGGAGCTTTTTGAGCTCGCTCACCACGTGGTTATACTCGTTGGCGCTGGAGAGGGTCACGCCAATGTAGGCGCATACGTTCAGACCAAGTGCCTGAGGCTTTACCAGCAGGCGGCTGCCGGTGATGATGCCCATATTTTCCATCTTCTTTACTCTCTGATGGATGGCTGCACCCGAGATGCCGCATTCGCGGGAAATCTCAAGGTAAGGCATACGCGCGTTCTTGACCAGGAACGCTAGGATTTTAAGATCAATGGCATCCAGTTGGTGCCCTTCGGGAGATAGAGGCATATTGCTTTATTTTTGATTGTTTATTATTTGCATGCAGTCTTCTGCCGTAAGCTTGGCAGGATCGGTCTTTTTGGGAATCTTGTAGTTTTTGCCGCCGTGCTTGATGTACGGGCCAAAGCGGCCGGCCTTGACCTCGATGTCGTGCTCGGGGAAGGCGGCGATGTGAGAAGATTCTTCCTGGCGGCGCTTCTCCAAAATGACACCCTCGGCCTCTTCTTCTGTAATGGTGTAGGGCGACAGGCCCTTGCCCAGCGAATAGAATTTGCCGGCGTGCTTGATATAAGGGCCGAAGCGGCCTATAGCGGCGGTGATTTCGGCATCCTCGAAGGTGCCGACCTTGCGCGGCAGATCGAACAGTTTGAGAGCGTCTTCAAGGGTCAGGGTCTCTATCAGCTGCCCTTTCTTCATCCCGGCGAACTGCTTGTCGGGGTCGTCGTTGGCACCCTTCTGCACTATGGGGCTGTAGCGGCCCATACGGGCGATTACGGGCTTGCCGGTGGCGGGGTCGGTACCGATCAGACGCTCTGCGTGGGTGTATTCCTTGTCGGTCATTTTCTCCTGAACCCGCGTGTGGAAAGGAGCGTAGAACTCGCCTATAACCCTGTTCCACACCTTGCTGCCCTTGGCAATGTCGTCAAAATCTTCCTCTACCTTGGCGGTGAAGTTATAGTCCAGGATTTCGGGGAAATTGGTCTCCAGATAGTCGGTTACAACTATGCCGATGTTTTCGGGAAGAAGTTTCTTCTTTTCCTTGCCCACGACCTCTACACTCTGGCTGCGGGTGATTTCCCCGCCCTTGAGGGTCAGCGCCGTGCACTGCCGCTTGGTGCCTTCCACGTCGCCGCGGACAATATAGCCGCGCTTGAATATCGTGGAGATGGTGGGGGCGTAGGTAGAAGGACGGCCTATGCCCAGCTCTTCCAGTTTCTTGACCAGGGTGGCCTCGCTGTAGCGCTGAGGACCCTGCGTGAGCCGTTCGCGGGCGGTAATTTCCAGCGCCTGCATAGGCTGGCCCACAACCAGTGCCGGCAGCGATGCCGCCATGCTCTCTTCGGGCTCGTCGTCGCGGCCCTCTATGTAGACCTTCAGGAAGCCGTCAAAGAGCACCTTCTCTGCCTCCAGGGTGAACTTTTCGGCAATCTTGTCGCCGGAAATCTCTACGGTAGTCTTCTCTACGCGCGCGTCGGCCATCTGGCTGGCGATGGTGCGCTTCCAGATGAGTTCGTAGAGCTTTTTTTCTGCCACGGACCCCTCTATCACGGTGTTCTGGATGTAGGTGGGACGGATGGCCTCGTGTGCCTCCTGAGCCCCTTTGCTCTTGGTCTTATACTGCCTTACCTTGGAATATTCGGCACCGAAATGCTCTGTGATGAACGCCTTGGCGGTATTGATGGCCAGAGAAGAGAGGTTCACCGAGTCGGTACGCATATAGGTTATGAGGCCTCGCTCGTAGAGACCCTGCGCAACCTGCATGGTGGCGCTGACGCTGAAGCCCAGCTTGCGGGCGGCTTCCTGCTGCAGCACGCTGGTGGTAAACGGCGCCGCCGGCGACTTTACACCATCTTTGGTCTCTATGCCGCTCACTGCAAAATTGCAGCCGATGCACTTTTCCAGGAAGGTCTTGGAAGATGCCTCGTCGGCAAACTTCCTGTCCAGGGAGCCGTGCAGATGGCTGCGGCTGCCCTTGGCGGTAAAGGTGCCTTCTACTTTGAAATAAGGCTTGTTGTCATAGGCGGCGATTTCGCGCTCGCGGTCCACAATAAGCCTTACGGCCACCGACTGTACGCGGCCGGCAGAGAGGTTGCCCTGCACTTTGCGCCAGAGGATGGGCGAGAGTTCAAAGCCCACCAGACGGTCCAGGACGCGGCGTGCCTGCTGCGCCATTACCAGATCCATATCTATGTCGCGCGGATGCTGCAGCGCCTCAAGAATGGCGGGTTTTGTGATTTCGTGAAAAGCAATGCGCTTGGTATTGCTCTTGTCAAGCTTGAGCGAATCAAAAATATGCCAGGCAATGGCCTCTCCCTCGCGGTCTTCATCGGATGCGAGCCAAACCATAGAAGATTTGTCGGCCAGCTTCTTCAGGTCGGCCACGACTTTTTTCTTGTCGGGCGACACTTCGTACTTGGGAGCGAAACCGTGCTCCACATCAATCCCGTCGTTGTTCTTGGGCAAGTCACGGATGTGTCCGTAACTGGATTTCACCACATACCCTTCTCCCAGGAACTTCTCAATAGTCTTGGCCTTGGCCGGAGACTCCACAATCACCAAATTTTCTCCCATAATCTTCCTATTATTATATAAAGTGACTCGCAAAGTAAAGGATTTATTTCTACATTTGCCAAAACTTCTCAAATGAAAGATAAAACTCGTAAAACAATTATAAAGTGGTGGTGGATCATTTTGACCGCCCCGTTTGTGTTTGTCGGGTTCTGGATACTGCTGGTGGCGCTGTTCGCAAAGATCCCCTCTTTCGAAGAGCTGGAAAACCACAAGAGCAACCTCGCCACAGAGCTTATCAGCTGTGACGGGAAGGTGCTCAGCACCTATCACATAGAAAACCGCACCTTTGCTTCCTTTGAGGATCTGCCTCAGAGTCTGATAGATGCGGCGGTCGCTACAGAGGACGCGCGCTTTTACAAGCACTCCGGCATCGACTTCCGCGGCCTTGCGCGCGTAGCGGTCAAGACGCTGGCAATGCGCGAGAGTTCTTCGGGTGGCGGCAGTACCATCACCCAGCAGCTGGCCAAGACCCTGTTCCCGCGCCAGGAGAGTTACTCAAAGTTCCCCGGCGCCAAAGTGATCCATATGGTGAACATCAAGCTCAAGGAGTGGATCACCGCCGTGAAGCTGGAGCGCAACTACACCAAAAACGAGATCATCACTATGTATATGAATGCCGTGTTCTTTGGCAGCAATGCCTACGGCATCAACACCGCAGCGCGGACATTCTTTGGCAAGACCCCCTCGGAGCTCACCACAGAAGAGAGCTGCACGCTGGTGGGTATGATAAACAAGCCCACCCGCTACAACCCCGCGCTGAACTATGATTATTCAATGCAGCGCCGCAACCTGATTCTCTCCCGTATGAAACGCTACGGGTACATCTCCAAGCAGGCCTGCGACTCCCTGCAGCAGCTCCCCATAGTGCTCAACTACGAGCGTCAGGACCACAACACCGGTCTTGCCCCCTATCTGAGGGATATGCTCCGCCGCACTATGAACGCCCACAAGCCCAAGCGCAGCGAATACCGCAACTGGGTTGACTATCAGGTCGATTCCATCGCCTGGGTAGAGGACCCGCTGTTCGGCTGGCTGAACAAGAACACCAAGCCCGACGGCACCCAGTACGACCTGGACAAGGACGGCCTGCGCATCTACACCACCATTGACAGCCGTATGCAGCGCTATGCCGAGCAGGCCGTGCGCGAGCATCTGAGCAAGGACCTGCAGCCCACCTTCAACCGCGAGCTCAAGGGCAAGCGCAACCGCCCCTTCTCCAACGATATTTCACAGGCCGAGATAGACAACTCTATGAATATGGCGCGCCGCTGGAGCGACCGCTACACCGGAATGAAGAAGCAGGGCATATCAGAAAAGGATATCCTCAAGAGCTTCAACGAGCCGGTGCCTATGACTCTCTTCGCCTGGAACAAGAAGGGCTATGTGGACACCGTGATGACGCCCAATGACTCCATCCGCTACTACAAGTCTTTCCTGAGGGCGGCCATTATGGCTGTAGAGCCCAATACCGGCAAGGTCAAGGCCTATGTCGGCGGCCCCGACTACCGCTATTTCAAATACGACAACGTGCGGCAGGGACGCCGTCAGGTCGGCTCCACCATCAAGCCGTATCTCTACACCCTGGCAATGCAGGAAGGTTACAGCCCCTGCGACAGGGTTGCCAATATCTCCTACACCTTCGAGATCGGCAACACCACCTGGACCCCCAGGAGCACCGACAAGGCAGAGGACATCGGCAGGGTCGTGACCCTCAAATGGGGCCTCGCCCACTCTTCGAACAATATCTCCGCCTTCCTTATGAAGCAGTTCGGCCCGGAGGCTATGATAGAGATGTGCCGCAAGATGGGCATCCACAGCCATCTGGAGCCGGTTTATTCTCTCTGCGTGGGTTCCTGCGACATCTCCGTGTTCGAAATGGTGTCGGCATACAACACCTATCCTTCCAGAGGCGTTTATGTGAACAGTATGTTCGTGGATAAGATAGAAGACAGCCAGGGCAACCTGCTGGAGAGCTTCTCTGCCCGCAAGACCGAGGCGCTCAGCGCCCAGACAGCCTATCTTATGGTGAATCTGATGCAGGGCGTTGTGAACGAAGGCACCGGTACCCGCCTCAAATGGCGCTACGGCATCCAGGGCGCGGCCGGCAAGACCGGTACCACCAACGACAACTCCGACGGATGGTTCATAGGTTATGTGCCCAAGCTCACCGCCGGCGTGTGGGTGGGCGCAGAGGACCGTCAGGTCCATTTCGAGAGCACCCGCCTAGGCGGCGGCAGCAATATGGCGCTGCCCATCTGGGGCCTGTTTATGCAGAAGGTTATGAACGACAAATCTATAGGTATCAACAACGGCGAGTCGTTTGTGGCCCCTCCGGGATGGGATATGGACCTGAGCTGTGCAAGCGGCGGATCCAACCTCTCGGAAGACGAGGGCGGTTATTCCAACCCCGAAGAAGACGAGTACTTTGACTAGTGTGGATTCTGATTCCTTTATGAAAAAAAACGTAGCTGTAATTTATGGCGGTCCCTCTTCGGAGCGCCCCATTTCTATACTCAGCGGCCGCTTTGCCGCATCCCAGATTGACCGCGACCGGTACAATGTATACGAAGTCCTTTTCAACCCCGACTGCTGGCAGGTAGTCTCCTGGGACGAAGACAATATGACTGTGCTGGGCGTTGTGGACAAGGGCAATTTCTCTTTCGAGGGCGTCAAGTTTGACGTGGCCTGCATAATGATTCACGGCATTCCGGGCGAGAACGGCCTGCTGCAGGGCTACTTTGAAATGATGGACGTGCCGGTGACCACCTGCTCTTCTTTCGTGTGCACCATCGCCTTCAACAAATACTCCTGCAAGCGGCTTCTGGCCGACACCGGCGTCAAGATGGCAGATGACATCTTCCTGCGCCGCGGAGAGAGCTGGGACGTGGACGCCATTGTGAAAAAGCTGGGCCTTCCGGTGTTTGTGAAACCCTCCGACGGCGGCAGCAGCTTTGGCGTGACCAAGGTCAAGGATCCCTCACAGATGAACGCCGCCATTGAGTACGCCTTCAGCGAAGGCGACACCATCCTCATAGAAAAGGCCATCACCGGCCGCGAGCTGACCCAGGCCATCTATATGGACTCCGGGCAGAGCGTGGCGCTGCCTATCATAGAGATTGTGACCCCCAACGAGTATTTTGACTACGATGCCAAATACAACGGCAAGAGCGAGGAACTCTGCCCCGCCCCTATTTCAAAGGAGATGGCAGACGAAATCACCTTCTGGACCAAGAAGATATACGCCCACCTGGGCGGCAGAGGCCTGATCCGAATAGATTATATCGTGGGCGAAGAGGGCGTCTTCTTCCTGGAAATCAACGCCACTCCCGGTATGACCAAGATGAGTCTGGTGCCCAAGATGGTCCGCACATCGGGCCGCTCTATGCCGGAGTTTTTCAACGCCCTGATAGACACCGCCCTGGCTAAATGACACTCAAGGGGCACATAGAGGCCATTGAGACGGCCATTGCGGGGCTCTATCCGCCAGAGGAGGCCCACGCCATTGCCGTGCGCACTGTCACCGGCCTGCTCTCCGTGCCCGACTACAAATATCTCAGCGAACCCAATACCGAGGTCTCTGAACAGCAGACCCAAATGCTTTCTGAGGCTGCCGACAGGCTGGCCAAGGGCGAACCTATGCAGTATGTGCTGGGTTACACCTGGTTTGCCGGCCTCAAAATCAGGGTCGGCAGCGGCGTGCTGATCCCCCGTCCCGAGACGGAGCAGCTCTACGAGCTGGCGGCCCAGGACTGCGACAGTCTGATGCAGAGCAGCGAAGACGACACCTTCAGCATCCTGGATATGTGCTGCGGCAGCGGCTGCCTGACCTATGCTTTTGCGGCAGAATTCCCCGAGGCGCACGTATACGGATGCGACATCAGCGACGCGGCGCTGGGATTTGCCTGCCGGCAGAGGGTCAAGCTGCAGGGAGCCCGCCCGGTGATTTTCAAGGCGGACGTGCTGGGCGATCCTCCTGCAGGCCTGCCCAAATTTGACCTGATAGTGAGCAATCCGCCCTATGTCCGGGAGGCGGAAAAAGAGGCAATGCGGCCCAACGTACTGGACTGGGAACCCTCCCTGGCGCTGTTCGTGCCCGACGACGACCCCTTGAAATACTATCGCGCCATAGCCCTCTGGGCCGACCGTCTGCTCAAGGAGAACGGCAGCCTCTGGCTGGAAATCAACGAAAATCTTGCAGAAGAAACGGCCGCCCTTTTCACCGGCGCCGCCGTCATAAAAGATCTGCACGGCAAGGATCGCTTCATCGTCGTGAAGAAATAATCCGCTTTTCGGCGGATTTTTTTGTATCTTGCATCAAAATAATTTGAGCGTGATGGCAACTGCGAAAACAGTATGGTTTTGTACTTCCTGCGGCAACGAAAGCCCCAAGTGGATGGGCCGTTGCCCGGCCTGTGGCGAGTGGAACACGATGGTGGAGGAGCCCAAAAAGGAGAAGAAATCCTCTGCAGCCACCCGCAGCAGGGCATTTGTGGCCACCGAGAGCGATGCGCGGCCACTGACCCTGGGAGAAATTTCCCTAACTGCAGAAAACCGATTTTCCATAGGCCTGGCAGAGGTTGACCGGCTGCTGGGCGGCGGTATGGTAGAGGGTTCTATGATTTTGCTGGGCGGCGAACCCGGCATTGGCAAATCGACCCTGGCGCTGCAAATTCCGCTTAATTGCGCCAGCCTCAAGACCCTGTATGTCTCCGGCGAGGAGAGTCCGCGCCAGATCAAGATGCGCGCCCTGCGCCTCGGCGGGGATGCCTCTTCTTGCAGCATCCTTTCCGAAACAATTCTGGAGAATATCCTGGACCAGGCCTTGGCGGTGCGGCCAGACCTGCTGGTGGTGGACTCCATCCAGACCATCTACAGCGACGAGTTGGACTCGTCGGCCGGCAGCGTTTCACAGGTCAAGGAGTGCGCCGCAAGGCTGCTGCGCTTTGCCAAGGAGACGGGCACGCCTGTGATACTGATTGGCCAAATCACCAAAGACGGTTCCATTGCCGGCCCAAAGGTGCTGGAGCATATTGTGGACGTGGTGCTGCAGTTCGAGGGCGACACCCGCGGCGCCTACCGCCTGCTGCGCAGCATAAAGAACCGCTTTGGCAGCACGTCCGAGCTGGCGGTGTTCGAGATGACCGGCAGCGGCCTGCGCGAGGTGCTGAATCCTTCCGAAATCCTGATTCCGATGCATAAGGACGACCTCAGCGGCATAGCCATCGCCTCTGTGATGGACGGCACACGGCCGTTTATGCTTGAGATACAGTCGCTGGTGAGCTCCGCCGCCTACGGTATGCCGCAGCGCAACGCCAACGGCTTTGACGTCCGCCGTATGAATATGCTGCTGGCGGTGCTGGAAAAGCGCGCCGGCTTCAAACTTGCCGCAAAGGATGTCTTCCTCAACGTGGCAGGCGGCCTGCGCGTCACCGACCCCGCCTGCGATATGGCGGTGGCGGTGGCCATCCTCTCCAGCAATTTTGACCTCAGCATACCGCTGGACAGCTGTTTCTGCGCAGAAATCGGCCTCAGCGGAGAGCTCCGGCCGGTGAGCCAGGTGCAGCGCCGCATTGCCGAGGCCAAGAAGATAGGTTTCAAGCGGATATACATATCTTCGTTCAACAAAGAAGGCTCCTGGGACGAGACTGGCATTGAAGTTGTACCAGTGTCGGACATACCTGCCCTTTGCAGGCTTGTATTCAAGTAGATATGAATGTTTGCCGACAGTTTTTGCTCCGTGCAGCACTGGTTTTTGCCTGTGCGATGGCAGGTTTTTCACCCTCTTTCGCCCAGAACGACCAGAGCCAGAGCATCCTCAAATACGAGATTGACTCCCGCGGCGACACCATCTTTGTGGATGAAATCCGCCCGGCGCGCATCCACCCCAAGAAATATCTATCCAAACGCGAGTGGAGGGCCCGCGCCCGCCGCGTGCACAATTTCAGCAAGGCTTATCCCTACGCCTTGTTCATTGCCCATACCATACGCGAGACCGACAGCCTGTTCGAGGCCCGCGGCTACAATTCCCACCAGCAGGACAAATACCTGAACAACATCAAAGATGACCTGCTCAACGACTTTGAGCCGCTGTTCAAAGGGCTCACCCTGAGCCAGGGCCTGATGATGATACGTCTGGTGGACCGCGAAGTGGGGATGCCGCCCTACGACATCATCAAAAAATACCTGGGCAAGGTCAATGCCGCCTTCTGGCAGGGCGTGGCCAAGCTTTTCAAGGGCAACATAAAGCAGCGCTACGAGCCGGAAGGCGAGGATGCCGACCTGGAGCAGCTGGTCAAGGCGTGGAACTACGGCGAGTTTGACGAGCTTTACGAGTTCCTGTTCGGCAAGAAGCGGCCCGACATATATATTCCGGAGAAATTCCGTGAACCCTATTACAAGTCGCTGGAGCAAAACAAGGCCCGCGGCCGAGCAGCACGTAAAAACAAGAAAGACAAATAATCCTATAACACATTCTTATGAAAAAGACTTTATTGATATGTCTGATGGCGCTTATGACCATCACCGCATTTGCACAAGAGGCCTCCGTCAGGGTATTTGCACACCGCGGCGGTATGGCAGAATTTGACGAGAACACCCTCTCCGCCTTCAACGGCGCCTACAAGGCCGGTTTCCGCGGCTTTGAAACCGACATCCGTATGACCAAAGACGGCGAATTCGTGCTTCTTCACGACAGCAACCTGCCCAACGGCAAAGGCATTGTAGAGACCTCCAAGGCCAAGGACATCAAGAACCTTAAGATTGGCAAGAGCAAGGTGCTCTTCCTGGAAGACCTGCTGGACTGGATCGAGAAGAAAGGTGACATCCAGTATTTTGAGTTTGAGCTCAAAACCGACCCGTCTCTCTATTCCCAGGAGATGGTAGAGCAGATGTGCGAGGCCATCTACCACAAGATTATGGCCACCAAACCCGTGGGTTCAACATTTGTGATCACCTCATTTGATCCCCGCCCGCTCTCTTATCTCAAGAGCAGATTCTCAGAGAGCAACCTGATGTTCATCACCTCCGAGCCCGTGAACACAGCCACCATCACTATGGCCACCGAAATGGGCATCAAGCGCCTTGCCGGAAAGCTGGACGGCACCAGCCTGGACGCTGTGAAGAAAGCCCACAAAGAAGGTCTGTTCGTGTCCCTATGGCCCACCGATGAGATTGAAGAAGTTGCCCTTGGCATCAGCCTTGGCGCCGACGCTGTATGCACCGACATTCCCGTCGCAGCCAAGAAAGCCCTGAACAAGGCAATGCCCTGGGTCACCATCGCATTCTAAATCAAGACACTTCATCCAACAGAAAAGCCCCGAAAATTTCGGGGCTTTTCTGTTAGTAATAGTAATCGTCCGGCCGCTTGGCTATCGGGTCCCGGTAGCGGTAGGCATCAATCGGGGGCTCGCCCGTGTAGGGCTCGGGCGGGAAGGAAATGGTCCAGGTGCTGGGCGTGACAACCGTCACGAAGCCCAGGCCCCCGGTAACGTTTTCGGGGTAGATTACCGGCTCGGTCATGAATTCAAGGTCAAGGTCGTTGGAGCCTAGCGCCTTCAGATATAGGTATTCATCGAAGGTGAGGGTGTATATCTTGAAGATGCGGTCCATAGCGTAGCTGTCGCCATCCTCAAACTGCTCGAAAAACCGGAAGACATCATCAAGATAATAGTAGTAATAAGCATCCATTATCTTGAGGGTGCAGGAGGCATCGGCAAACATCTCGTCGTTGAAGATTTCATAACGGTTGTCGCTGCCTATGATGTCGTCCAGCAGGCTGCTTTCCAGTGGATGCAGAATCCTGTCATAGTCGGCATCAAACTGGCCGTTGCAGGATATAGATGCGACCTTGCGGCCCGAAGCGTCAATTCTGTAGTATATCTCTTCTGCCCGGAGCATATAGTAATTCTTTTCGCCGGGAAAGTCTTTTACGGTGATATTATACTGGCGGGTTGTGCGGGTATTGCCTCCGGTATTGCTATTCTCTCCGGTCAAAACCACCTTCATTGTGTCAAGTGCGGTGATGGTGGCGGCACTCTCCGGCACCTTGACTTTTGCCGATGCAGAAAGATCTTTCCAACGGACATTTATGGCGACTTCATCTCCGGGATTCAAATCGGCATCAAAACCGTATCCATAAAACTCTTCTGCGATATTGCCGTTATAGAGCTCCTTTTCCACTATTACCGGCAGCGCCTGGACCGCCGCGCCGCCGTTTATGGCGCAAGTAACCGCCGCATCCAGAATCTTTGTGGTGCTGCCCCCTTCGCTGCAGTTTACAAACACCCTGTGGTTGTGATTGTCCTGAAGCATCTGGGCGTTGACAACCAGCATCGCTTCGTTTTCATCGCTCCAGATTTTCGCTACGGTATTCTCGCAGGAGACTGCCAGCAGCACCGCCAGAATCATATATATAATCTTTCTCATTGCAATCTAGAATTTACGTGTGTAACTGAACGAAGGCAAAATGGAAAGCACCGTTATCTTGGTGACCTCTATACCTTCCCTTTTGACTTTATATGTGCCTTCTTCGTATTCAGCCGTATAGTCCTTGTACACAAAATCGGGGTTCATACTGTTGTATGCGTTGTAGAGGCTGATGTTCCAGATGCGCTCGCCGCGGCGCTTCTTCTTGTGGAAATTGACGCCCAAATTCAAGGTGTGGGACGGCGGCAGGCGGTAGTTGCCTCTCGAGGTCACATAATCGTTCTCGTGGGTGTTTTGATTAATATCCAGTGTGGTGAACTCTCTTGTAGTCAGGGTTGTGACCCCGCCGGTGAAGAATTTCCAGCTGCCGGCAATGTCAATCCGGTCGTTGAATTTGTGGTTCACCACCAGACTGATGTCGTGGCGGCGGTCATATTTGAACGGAAACCAGTTGCCGCGGTTGATGGACCCGTCGGGGAAGCGGCGCTCGCTCTTGGCCAGCGTGTAGCCCAGCCAGCCGGTGGTGTTTCCGGTCTTTTTCTGGATGAACAGCTCCATTCCGTAGGCTCGGCCCTGCCCCATCGCCACCTTGCCTTCCCAGCCGGAGGAAGTTATCAGTACCGACATTCCGTCTTTATACTCCAGGACATTGTGCATATCCTTGTAGTAGCCTTCCAGCGAGAATTCCCATCCGCCGCCGGCATCCCAGTAGGTGCCCAGCGAGAATTGGTCGGATATTTCGGGCTTGATGTCCTTGGTGATGGGGACCCAGAGGTCGGTGGGAAGCGATATGTCGGTGGATGCCAGCAGATGGACATACTGCGACATACGAGCGTAGGAGGCCTTTATGCTGACTCCGCCGCCCACATCCACACGGCCGGAGAAGCGCGGCTGAAGGGAGGCGTAGGTCTTGCCCTGGGTGTGGAACATACTGATATGCACGCCCGGGTTGAAGGAGAGCCTCTGCCCTATCACAAAATCGTCTTCTATATAAACCGAGGCCTCGTGGCCAAGCAGGGTGCCGCCGGAGGCCATATTCATTGTGGTGTCTATTAGAGTTTCCTTGCCGGCGGTTTCTTTCTCTTTCAGGGTCGCCGTCTGCGGGCGGAAATTGTGATAGACATACTCTGCGCCGAACTTTATAAGGTGCTCGGGCACAGGGTCATAGTCAAAGTCTATCTTGAGGTCGACATCGTTGATGCCGGAGTCGTAGTTGACCTCCATTCTCTCCTGGCTCTCGTTGCTCTTGTACTTGTAGGTGTTGTTGTACCGCACATCTACGTCCATCTCGTAGTGGTTGTAGGCCAGGGTGGTATTGGCAAACAACTTGCTGCCAAAGGCGTGGTTCCAGCGCAGCGCCCCCACGGTGTTGCCCCAGTCCATATTGGCGTCGGTATCTTCCTTGCTCACAACATCGGGGTCGTACGGGCGGTCGTTACTGTTGTCGTAGTGCACCAGAAACCGGTCGCGGCCGTGGTAAACACTGGCTATCAGGCGGTCGTCGTTGCTGAAGCGATGGGTTATCTTGCCGTTGATGTCGCCAAACCAGTAATTTGCGGGGACGTTAAAGGCCCGCAGGACTGGAGTAAACAGGAATGTATGCAACACCCTGCCGCTCACAGAAAAAGAGGTTTGGTCGCGCACTATCGGTCCCTCCAGATGCACGCGGTCAGAAAGCATTCCCACGCTCACCAGACCGTGGAACTCCTTCATATTGCCGTCGTTGGTGCGCACATCTATCACAGAAGAGAGGCGTCCGCCATAGCGGGCCGGGAAGGAACCCTTGAACAGCGTCACCTTCTTGACCGCCTCCGGCGTAAATACCGAGAAGATGCCGAACATATGGTTCACGCTGTATAGCGGGATATCGTCCAGCAGTATCAGGTTCTCGTCGGGGCCGCCTCCGCGCACATATACGCCGGACGAACCCGTGGAGCCCCCCTGCACGCCCGGCAGATACTGCAGGCTCTTGAGCACATCCTTCTCGCCGAAAAGGGCCGGCATGCTCTCCAGAGCATTCTGCGGCACTTCCAGCGCACCGGTGTTGGTGGAGTGGAGCCCCGCCTCCTTGCGGGCGGTGACCACCGCGGCACTCAGCTGGGTGCCCGGCTCCAACCTCACGTTTATCACCGTGTCGCGGGTCAGGTCCAGCGTCTGTTCAAGATCTTTATATCCAAGGAAAGACCAGGTCAGCGATCGCTTCCCTGCCGGAATGCTCAGTGTATAAAAGCCATAATTGTTGGAAACCGCACCAACCAGTGGCGCCCCCGGGGTGGGATTGTTATACACTACTCCGGCACCTATCAGGCTTTCGCCGCTGCCGGCATCGCTGATATAGCCGCTCACCGTGACCTTCTGCGCATAGGCCGCCGTGCACAATGCGGCCATAATCAAGACACACAATATCTTTTTCATACTAGAATAAATGCGGATCCGCCGCTAATCTAACCACAGGCGCGCGATTTCCAGATCTTCCGGGGTTGTGATTTTAATGTTGTAGCGCAGGCCTTCCACAAGGTTGATACGGTAGCCGGCCGCCTCGGCCACTGAGGCGTCGTCGGTGAATTTGGGGTTGTAGGGGAGTTTGTAGGCCGCCTTGATGACCTCGCTGCGGAACACCTGCGGCGTCTGTATCAGGCGGATGTCGTCCCGCCTTAAGACATAGCTCTCGGGGCCGCTGACCTCGCGCACCGTCTCCACAGGTGCGACGGCGGGAATGGCGTTGCCCATCTCTTCGCCCGCAGCAAACATCTTTTCAAGGAAATCGGCCGAGACGAATGGCCTCACGCCGTCGTGCACCGCCACAACACTGTCGTCGGGCAGATATTGCAGTGCATTCTGCACAGAATGGAAACGGGTGATGCCGCCGGAGGGGATGGCGTAGCGCTCCAGGAAGTCATAGTCCCGGCAATAATCTTTCCACCACTGCTTCCACTCGCTGTTCACCACGACTATGATTCCGACAGGAAAAGAGAGCGAGAGAAACTTCTCTATGGTGTGGCGCAGCAGGGGCTTTCCGCCAATGCTTATAAACTGCTTGGGGATATCGCTTCCCATACGGCTTCCGCTGCCCCCGGCAACGATTATCGCATATTTTTTTCGCACGTCCATATTCGGCACTTTTTTCCTTTACAAATTTAATTGTTTTCCCACAAATTGACTAAATTTGTGGGCTATTATACCTAATTCTCAAATGGAGCAAATCAAGAAAATAGAAAGTGCTTTGATTTCTGTCTTTTACAAAGACGGAATTGACGATATCGCAGCCGCTCTGACCCGCCGCGGGGCCAAGCTGCTCTCTACCGGCGGCACCTACGACTACCTGGCCTCCAAGGGCTTTGAGGTAGAGAAGGTCGAGGACCTCACCGGCTATCCTTCTATTCTGGGCGGCCGTGTGAAGACTCTGCATCCCAAGGTGTTCGGCGGCATCCTGGCCCGCCGCGACAACGAAGGCGACCGCAGCCAGATGGCGCAATACGAGATTCCCTCCATAGACCTGGTGGTGGTGGACCTCTACCCCTTTGACGAATATGTGGCCAAGGGCGCTTCTCACGAGGACATCATAGAGAAGATTGACATCGGCGGCATTTCGCTGATCCGCGCCGCAGCAAAGAACTATAAGGACGTGGTGATTGTCCCCTGCCAGAAGCTTTACGGCAAGTTGCTGGAGTGCATAGAGGCGCACGACGGCGGCACCACCCTCGCAGAGCGCGAGATGTTTGCCAAATGGGCCTTTGCCACCAGCAGCAACTACGACACCTCCATTTTCAATTACCTGAACAGAGACGGCGAGGTGGAAGCTTTTGCCTTCAACAGCCTGGAGCCCACCACTCTGCGCTACGGAGAGAACCCTCACCAGGCCGCTGCCTACTACGGCGGCGCCGACACCCTCCCCAAGCAGCTGCATGGCAAGGAGATATCTTACAACAATATGCTGGACATAGAGGCGGCCATCGAATTGATAGACGATTTTGACTCTACCGCCCTGGCCATCATCAAGCACAACAACGCCTGCGGCTGCGCCGTAAGACCCACCGTGCTCGAAGCGTGGAAAGATGCCCTCGCCGGCGACCCGGTGAGCGCCTTTGGCGGCATCATCATCACCAACGCCGCGATAGACGCCGCCACCGCAGAAGAAATTAACAAGATCTTCTTCGAGGTCATCATAGCCCCCGAATACAGCAAAGAGGCTCTGGAGATACTCGAGAGCAAGAAAAACCGCATAATACTGGAGCGCGGAGGTGTGAAGCCAAGCGCCATAAAGTTCCGCTCTATGCTGGGCGGCGCCCTGGTGCAGCAGCGCGACACCGTGGCCGAGACCGCGGCCGACCTGACTCCCGTGACGGAGAAAAAACCCACCGACGCCCAGGTCAAAGACCTGCTGTTTGCAAACCGGCTGGTGAAGCACTCCAAATCAAACGCCATTGTGCTGGCAAAGGGCGATATGCTGCTGGCCAGCGGAATAGGCCAGACTTCGCGCGTGGACGCCCTGCGCCAGGCAATTGCCAAGGCCCGCAGCTTTGGCTTTGACCTCAGCGGCGCCGTGATGGCTTCCGACGCCTTTTTCCCCTTCCCCGACTGCGTGGAGATTGCCCACGAGGCGGGCATCACCGCGGTGATCCACCCCGGCGGCAGCATCCGCGACGGCGAGAGCGTGGATTTCTGCAACGCCCACGGAGTGGCTATGGTCACCACCGGCAAGCGTCATTTCAAGCATTAGAAAACAATAAATACTTTCAGATATGGCATTTAATTTCCTGACACAAGAGCTGGCTATCGACCTTGGTACGGCCAACACCGTCATCTTTATGAATGACAAGAAGGTCATTGACGAACCTTCTATCGTTGCCATCGATGCCTATACCGACAAGCCTATGGCTGTGGGTACCCGCGCAAAGCTGATGCACGAGCGCACCAACCCCGGCATCAAGACCATCCGCCCCTTGAAAGACGGCGTAATCGCCGACTTTGACGCTGCGGAGATTATGATCCGCGAGCTTATCAAGATGATAAACTACAAGAAGAGCTTCTTCACTCCCAGCCTCAAGATGGTCGTGGGCATTCCCCAGGGCTCCACTGAGGTAGAGAAGAGGGCTGTGCGCGACAGTTGCGAGCACGCCGGCGGCCGCGACATTTATATGGTGTACGAGCCTATGGCTGCAGCGCTGGGTATCGGCCTTGACGTGACCGAGCCAAGCGGCAATATGATTGTGGACATCGGAGGCGGTACCACAGAAATCGCCATCATCTCCCTGGGCGGCATCGTGGCTGCGCAGAGCATCCGCGTTGCAGGCGATATCTTCACCTACGAGATTCAGCAGTATATGCGTCAGCAGCACAATATCCGCGTGGGTGAAATCACCGCAGAGGATATCAAGATCAAGATTGGCGCAGCTGTCACCGACCTCGAAGAGGAAATCCCGCCTATGACCGTGAAAGGTCCCAACATTATGACCGCTCACCCCATCGAGGCCGAGATTACCTCGCAGGAGGTTGCCCACTGCCTGGACAAGCAGCTGGCACGCATAGAGGCCGGCATCCTGGAGGTGCTGGAGCAGACTCCCCCGGAACTGTATGCCGACATCGTGGACAAGGGGATCTATCTGACCGGCGGCGGCGCCCTGCTCAAGGGCATCGACCAGCGCTTTGCAAAGAAAATCAACATCCCGTTCCACGTGTCCGAGGATCCGCTCCGCGCCGTGGCACGCGGTACATGCGCAGCGCTCAAGAACATTGAGAAATATCCGTTCCTGATGAGATAAAAGCCTGAATAGCTCCCGATGGACTATAACTCCCGTTCATACAAACTGCTGCTCACAATTGGCACCTTCATTGTGCTGGAGGTAATCTCAATTGTAATGATAGCCCAGAACAGCATCCTGCAGCGGTATCTGATTTTGGACGGAATCCGGTCCACCCAGGTTTTTTTCTGGGAAAGGAGCCAGGGAATACGCGACTTCTTTAACCTGCGCGCCTACAACCAGGCGCTGCAGGAAGAGAATGCCGAGCTGAGGGGCAAGCTGGCCCAGGTGCAGTACCTGCAAGACTTCAAGGCCGTCACCGACTCCACGCCCGGGCTTTACAAGTGGATTCCCGCAAGCATCATCAAGAGCAATCCCAACAAGCAGCACAACTACCTTATCCTGAACCGCGGCGCCAAGGACGGCGTGGAAACTGAGATGGGCGTGGTGACCCACAACTCCATTGTGGGCGTAGTGGGGGCCGTGAGCGAGAACTACTGCTACGTGATCTCGTTCCTGAACAAGAGCCAGCGGGCCAGCGCTATGATTTCCGGAACATCTGATTTCGGCCTGCTGACCTGGAACGGCACCGACAGCCACAGCGCCACCCTCTCCCATATTCCACTCTCATCTACCGCAGCGGTGGGCGACACAGTGTGCACCAGCGGCTATTCCACTATTTACCCTCCCGACATCCCGGTGGGAGTCATCTCCGACATCAATGCCGTGAGCGGTATGTACAAGGATATGGGCGTGGATCTGTTCCAGGATTTGCGCAGCCTCAAATATGTGTACATCGTGCAGCGCCACCATCAGGGCGAGATAGACGAATTAAGCAAGAACGCCAGCAACCTGAATTAAGATGCCGACATATCTCCGCCAGATAATTATCTACGCCGTGGTGATACTGCTTCAGGTCATCATAAACAACTATGTGAACCTGGGGCCGATGATCTACATCTGCCTGATACCGCTGCTCATCATTTATCTGCCGCTGGACCAGAAGCCCTACCTGTCGCTGATAATAGCCTTTGGCCTGGGCCTGATAATAGATATCCTGTCGGACGGCGTGCTGGGCCTCAACGCCGGCGCCGCAACGCTTATAGCGTTGGTTTACAGGCCGCTTTTCTACCCTGTATTCCAGAAAAACAACTACAGCAAGAAGTATATCCCGCCCATCCGTGAGAGCGGAATATGGCGCCACGTGCTTTATATGCTGATAATACTGGCTATCTATTTCCTGTTCTACATAATTTTTGACGGCCTGGCCAAGAGCACCCTGCTGACCTCCCTTGTCAGATATCTGATGAATATAGCAGTGAACCTGGCCATTGCGACCATTGTGGACCTGACTCTCTTCAACCGCAGTTAATTTCAGGAGGGGGTATGAAATTCTATCTGAGCAGGCGCAATACAATTTTGCTTGTGATCTTGGTCATCTTTGCCATTATAGCCGTCAGGCTTTTCTCCATTCAGATTATCCAGAAAGATTTCAGGGAGACGGCAGAGAACAACGCCCTCAAGTATGTCACCATCTACCCCGCCCGCGGCCGCATCCTGGACCGCAACGGCAACACCATCGTAGAGAACAAGATTACCTACGACATTATGGTGACGCCCCGCAACGTGCCCGAATTTGACACGCTGGCCATATGCAACATATTCGGCCTGGACCTGGACTATGTGCGCGAGAAGTTTGCCTCTTACAAAGCCAACGCGCGCAAAATAGGCTTCGGTTCGATGCCCTTTCTAAAGCAGGTCGGCAGCGCCCAGTTCAACGCCTTTGCAGAGAAGGCTTTCCTTTTCCCCGGCTTCGACGCCGTGGCCCGCACCGCCCGCGTATATCCGGTGAATGCCGGCGGCAACCTGATAGGCTACGTATCTGAGGTGGACAGGGACTATATCGAGGCTCATCCGGAATACCGCGCCGGCGACTATGCCGGCAAAACCGGCATCGAGAGGGCCTACGAGAAGCGGCTGGCCGGCGAGAAGGGCTACACCGTATATTACCGCGACGCCCACGGCCAGATCAAGGGCCACTACGAAGACGGCGCCCTGGACAAGGAGGCTGTGGCCGGCAGTGACATCACCACCACCATCGACGCCAACCTCCAGGCCTACGGCGAGATTCTGATGCGCAACAAGGTGGGCAGCGTCGTGGCCATAGAGCCCTCTACGGGCGAAATCCTGACACTTATCTCCAGCCCCGGTATCGATGTAAGCCAGCTGGCAGAAATCAACAAATACTACAAAGAAATCAGCGAGAACCCCTACAACCCGATGTTCAACCGCACCGTGCAGAGTGCGCAGCCACCGGGGTCGGTGTTCAAGCTTGTAAACGGCCTGATAGGCTTGCAGGAGGGCGTTCTCACGCGGGAAACCCGCTATCCCTGCAACCGTGGCTACACCAACGGCAAGGTTCACGTGGGCTGTCACGGGCACCCATCGCCCATAAACCTGCCCCAGTCCATCGCTATGAGCTGCAATGCATATTACTGCTATGTGCTGCGCAACATTATGGACAACCGCAAATATGACAACATAGAGGAGTCGTTCAACAAATGGCGCGACTATGTCACCAGTTTCGGCTTCGGCCACAAACTGGGCAGCGACGTCCCTTACGAGCTGGGCGGCAACGTCCCCACGGTGAATACCTACAACAAGCTGCACGGCAAGGGGCGCTGGAAGTCGCTCTCCATCATTTCCCTCTCCATAGGTCAGGGCGAGCTGGGCTGCACCCCGCTGCATCTGGCCAACTTCTGCGCCACCATCGCCAACCGCGGCTGGTTCTATACGCCCCATATGATCAAGGGCGACGAAGAGCATCCGCTGGACTCTGCCTACACCGTGAAGAATTATCCTATGGTGGACCAGAAATACTTCCCGCTGATAGTTGAGGGCATGAATATGTCGGTCTACGGCGACGGCGGCACCTCCCACGTGGCGCAGGTGCCCGGCGTGAATATGTGCGGCAAGACCGGTACGGCCCAGAACCCACACGGCGACGACCACTCGGTATTCATCTGCTTTGCCCCCAAGGACAATCCACAGATTGCCGTGGCGGCGTATATAGAAAACGGCGGCTTCGGTGCCACCTGGGCAGCCCCCATCGCCTCGCTGATTGTGGAGAAATACCTCAACGGTGAGATTGCCGACAGCCGCAAAGAACTGGAAACCCGCGTCAAGAACGGCTACCTGCTGAATAAAGTACCCGTAAGGAAGAGAAAGAGATAATGAACCGGCACAAGAATCCATATCGCAAACTGGACTGGACCCTGATTGGGTGCTGGCTAGCGCTGGTACTCTTTGGCTGGATCAATATATTCTCTGTGCTGCACGGGGAGAGTTCCAATATATTTGACTTTCACCAGAAATACGGAATGCACTTCGTATGGATTTGCATTTCGCTGGTATCGGCCTTTCTCATTATCCGGGTAATTCCGGCCAATTTCTGGCAGGGCACCGCCTGGATCACATACGGAGGCGTGATTTTGCTGCTGATGGCCACGTTGGTTATGGGTGTCAGCAGCCACGGATCCCAGAGTTGGATACAGATAGGCGGTTTCCGCCTGCAGCCGGCAGAATTCTCTAAAATAACCACCTCGCTGGCCCTGGCCACGGTGATGAGCAAATACGGGTTCAGCCTCAAGACACTGCCCAATATCGCCAGGGTGGCGGCCGTGCTGCTGCTCCCTATGGCCATCATCCTTCTGGAAAACGAGACCGGCAGTATGCTGGTGTACGTGGGTTTTCTGGTGGTTCTTTTCCGCGAGGGGATGTCGGGCTGGATTCTTGTCATCGGATTCTTGATTGTGCTGGAGTTTATCCTCACCATCATAACATCGCCCTACGTGGCGCTGGTGGTGGGCCTGGCGGTATTCCTGATGATCTGGTTCTTTAAAAAGGACCAGTATCTGCTGGGGGTGCTTGTCACCACCCTCACCGTGGTGGCGCTGGCCTTTTTGCCCAAGCTGCTGGAGATTGAGGCCGTGGCGGCCGTCAACCCCCTGCCCGCCGAGACCTGGCTGGCCATAATCCTGAGCGTGGTGGCACTGTTCTATATCATTAGAATAATAATCCGGTCCCCGCGCAAGACATTCGAGCGAAACGCCTTCATAGTGCTGCTGTGCGGCGTGCTGTTTGTGCTGTCGGTTCAGTTCTTCTACAGCCACGTGCTCCAGGACCATCAGCGCAACCGTATAGACGTGTTCCTTGGCCTGGTAGACGACCCCAAGGGCGTGGGCTATAACCTGCATCAGTCTATGGTGGCCATCGGCTCGGGCGGCTTTGCCGGCAAGGGCTTTATGAACGGCACCCAGACTTCCCTGGGCTATGTTCCGGAGCAGGAGACCGACTTTATTTTCTGCACCATAGGCGAGGAATGGGGCTTTCTGGGGGCGCTTTTCATACTGGCGCTGTACCTGACCATCATCTTCAGGATTATAATACTGGCCGACAGGGCCAAAGATTCATTTACCCGGATCTACGGCTATTGCGTGGCGATGTGCATAGCGGTGCACATCGTGATAAACATAGGTATGACCATTGGACTGATGCCGGTGATCGGAATCCCGCTGCCGTTTTTGAGCTACGGCGGCAGCGCAATGCTGGCCTTTACGGCAATGCTGGCCATATTTATCAAGCTCGCTTTTGAAGACAGGAAAATATAAAAACATATATATGAATTTTGCAGAAAGACACATTGGACCCCGCAGGGAACAGACAGAGCAGATGCTCGCAAAGCTAGGCGTTTCTTCGCTTGAAGAATTGTGCGCGCAGACCGTGCCGCAGGACATTATGCTGGACGGACCGCTGGCTTTGGACCCGGCCCTGGGGGAAGGGGAATATCTGACCAGGCTCAAAGAGATTGCCGCAAAGAACAGGAATTTCCGCTCGCTGATAGGTATGGGCTGGTATCGCACCGCCACCCCCAGCGTGATTGCGCGCAACATCTTTGAAAACCCCTCTTGGTACACCTCCTACACCCCCTACCAGGCAGAGATTTCACAAGGCCGCCTGGAGGCGCTTATGGTGTTCCAGACTATGATATCTTCCCTGACCGGTTTCAATCTGGCCAACTGCTCTATGCTGGACGACGCCACCGCCGCAGCCGAGGCTATGCGTATGATGTTCAACCTGCGCCCGCGCCCCGCAGTGGCAGCCGGGAAAAACCTGCTGTTTGTGGACCGGAACATCTTCCCCAGCGTCCTTTCTGTGATTGAAACCCGCGCCGCCGCACTGGGCATAGACCTGGAGATGGGCGAGTGGGACAACTGCATCCTCAAAGAGCGCTGCTTTGGCGCCATTCTGCAGTATCCCGCCGCCAACGGTGCCGTTCGCGACTACTCATCTTTCTGCGAGAAGGCACACGAAAGGGGCATTATGGTCACCGCCGTGTGCGACCTGCTGTCGCTGGCTCTGCTCAAGGAGCCCGCTGCGTGGGGTGCCGACATCGCGGTGGGCAGCGCTCAGCGCTTTGGCCTGCCGATGGGCTTCGGAGGCCCCGGCATCGGATTTATGGCTACTTCCGACGAGCACAAGCGTTTCCTCCCGGGCCGCATAATCGGCGCCTCCAAAGACCGCCTGGGCCGCACCGCATATCGTCTGGCGCTGCAGACCCGTGAGCAGCACATCAAGCGCGAAAGGGCCACCAGCAACATCTGCACGGCTTCTGCCCTGATGGCCACAATGACAGGTATGTTTGCCGTATGGCACGGCCCCGAAGGGATTAAGGCCATTGCCCGCAATGCCTTTAACTATGCCCACCTGTTTGCCCGCGCCCTGGAGAAAAACGGCTATATTCTGGCCTGCAAAGAGTTTTTCGATACCCTGGAGGTACACGCTCCCAACGTGGATGCCATCCGCGCCAGGGCTCTGGAAAAGGGTTTCAACTTCTTCTATCCCGACGGCGAGTGTGTCCGCATCAGCTTTGACGAGCTTTCCTGCCGCGAAGAGATAGAGCAGATGTGCGAAATCTTCCAGATCAAGGTGGCAGAAGTGCCTGCTGCCGAGGTCCCTATGGCCCGCGAGAGCGATTTCCTGTGCCAGCCGGTATTCCACAGCTATCATAGCGAAACAGCTATGATGCGCTATATCAAGAGCCTGGAGCGGCGCGACATTTCGCTGACCCACTCTATGATTCCGCTGGGAAGCTGCACAATGAAACTGAATGCAGCCACCGAGATGATGCCCCTCTCCTGGAGCGAATTTGCCAATGTGCATCCCTACGCTCCCAAAGACCAGGCTGCCGGCACTCTGCAGATCATCTCCGAGCTGGAGCACGACCTGGCCGTGATCACCGGCTTTGACGCCTGCTCTCTGCAGCCCAACAGCGGCGCCGCCGGAGAATATGCCGGCCTTATCACCATCCGCAACTATTTCAAGGCCACCGGCCAGACCCAGCGCAAGGTGATGCTGATTCCGGCATCGGCCCACGGCACTAACCCGGCATCGGCCACTATGGCCGGTTTCGACATAGTGATCGTGGACTTTGACGAGAACGGCGACATCAAGGTGGAATCGCTGGAAGAGAAGGCTGCCGCCGCCGGCGAAAACCTGGCGGGCCTTATGATCACCTACCCCTCCACCAACGGCATCTTCGAGGCCAAAATCAAGCAGATAGTAGAGATTATCCACCGCTACGGCGGTATGGTGTATATGGACGGTGCAAATATGAACGCCCAGTGCGGCATTACCAATCCGGGCTTTATAGGTGCCGATGTGTGCCATTTGAACCTGCACAAGACCTTCGCGATGCCTCACGGCGGCGGCGGTCCCGGCGTAGGCCCCATCTGCTGCACAAAGACTCTGGCCCCCTACCTTCCCGGCCATCCGGTGGTTCCCGCCTGCGGCGGCCGCGGTATGACCGCTGTGGGCAGCGCTCCCTACGGCAGCCCGCTGCTGCTGGTCATCACCCACGCCTACATCAAGATGCTGGGTGCAGACGGCCTTCGCCTGGTCTCGCAGATGGCCATCCTGAACGCCAACTATATGTCGGCCGCCCTGGAGCCCGAGTTCAGCACCCTCTACCACGGCTTTGGCGGACGCGTGGCACACGAATGCATCATTGACCTGCGCCATTTCAAAGCAGAATATGGAGTGGATGCCACCGATGTGGCAAAACGCCTGATGGACTTTGGGTTCCACGCCCCCACCCTGAGTTTCCCGGTGCACGAAACCCTGATGGTTGAGCCCACCGAGAGCGAGCCCAAAGAAGAGCTGGACCGCTTTGCCGAGACTATGAAGACCATCAAGGCAGAGTGCGAAGCCATAAAAGAGGGCAAGCTGGATGCTGCCGACAATCCCCTTAAAATGGCACCCCACATTGCAGAAGAAGTGTGCAGCGACTCGTGGAGTCACCCTTATGGCAGAGAAGTTGCAGCATATCCGCTGGAATGGATTAGAGAAAACAAATTCTGGCCCGCCGCTGCCCGCGTGGACAACGGCCTTGGCGACAGAAACCTCATAGCAAACCTTTAGAATTATGTTTAATCTGCTATATGTTACCTGGGATGTAAATCCCATACTTGTACAGCTGGGCCCCCTGGCCATCAGGTATTACTCGCTGCTGTTCGTGGCGGGCTTCCCGCTTGGCTACTTGATGGTTGCCAAAATGTACAAGCGCGAAAACAAGAACACCGACCTGCTGGAGCCGCTGCTCTACGCCCTGCTGCTGGGCACAATCGTGGGCGCGCGCCTGGGTCACTGCCTGTTTTACGAGCCTGAATACTATCTCAAGAATCCGGTGGAGATTCTCAAGGTGTGGCACGGCGGCCTTGCCAGCCACGGCGGCGCAATAGGTGTGCTGCTGGCCATCTGGTGGTATGCCAGCCGCTACGGCAAAAAGAATAATTTCGATTTTATGTGGCTGCTGGACCGTCTGGTGATTGCAATATGCTTTGCCGGGTGCTTCATCCGCCTGGGCAACCTGTTCAACTCCGAGATATTCGGCGGCGCCACCACCCTGCCCTGGGGCTTCAAGTTCCCCCGCAGCGCACAGTGGGTTGCAGAATACGGCCCTTCGGTATATCCGCCCGACGGCACGGCCTGCCACCCTACTCAGATCTACGAGGCCCTGAGCTATCTGCTGCTGGGACTCTTCCTGCTCTGGATTTACTGGAAAAAGTCCGACAAGGTATACAAGGGCTGGATATTCGGTGTTTTCCTGATTGTCCTTTTCGGAGTCCGCTTCATTATAGAATTCATCAAAAACGACCAGGTGAGCTTCGAGAGCGGTATGCTTTTCAATATGGGCCAGCTGCTCAGCGTGCCTTTCGTTCTGGCCGGCATCATAATCCTGGTGCTCAGCTACAAGAAAAAGCGTCCTCTGCTTATGATATCCAAGCCCAAAGAGGAGCCCAAGGAAAAAGGTCCCCGTATGTCGCACGCAAAGCGTATGGCTGCGGGCATGAAACAGTAGCAATATGCTCATAGAAAGCCCCACAACCGCCTGGAAGGACTACGAACTTATCGACTGCGGCGACTTTGCCAAGTTGGAGCGGTTCGGCAAGTACATCACCATACGCCCCGAGCCCAAGGCCATCTGGAAGAAAACCCTCTCCGATGCCGAATGGGAAAAGATGGCCCACACCCGGTTTATCCCGGGCGGCGGCTTTTCCACCGCCGGCCAGCAGGACAGCGGGTCGTGGAAGACGCTTAAGAGGATGGACCAGCAGTGGCCCATTGTTTATCAGCCGCTGAACCTGACGCTGCGTATGGGTATGACCTCTTTCAAGCACGTGGGTGTATTCCCCGAGCAGGCGCCCAACTGGGACTTTATCTACAGCAACACCAAGCGTCTGGTGGACAATGCCGGCGGCGCACCGGTCAAGGTGCTGAATTTGTTTGCCTACACCGGCGGCGCCTCACTTGCCGCCCGCAAGGCGGGTGCCGATGTGACCCATCTGGATTCGGTGCGTCAGGTCGTGACCTGGGCCCGCCAGAATATGGAGCTGAGCCGTATGGATTCTATCCGCTGGGTTGTGGAAGACGCCCTAAAGTTTGTCCGCCGCGAGGCCAAACGGGGCAATAAATATCAGGGTATTATGCTGGACCCTCCCGCCTACGGCCACGGCCCCGACGGCGAGAAATGGAAGCTGGACGACTGCCTGTGGGAGATGCTCTCTCTGGTGGGAGAGATTCTCGCCACAAAAGACAGCTTCCTGATACTTAATCTATATGCCAACGGCTACTCTTCGCTGCTGGCCGACACCGCCGTGCGGCAGGCCCTGCGCCTGGGCAAGGATGCCGATTGCACCTGCGGCGAGCTTGTTTTGCGCGATAAATTCGGCAAAAACTTGCCACTTAGCGTCTTCGCCAGAGTAAAACAGTAGGATAATTGAATTATTTATTACTTTTGCAGTCCGCACCGTTAGTGCGCGACCGTTAGAATATTTTAACTCAATACAATATGCAAAACATTTCTAACTACGATTTCTCCGGCAAAAGAGCCATTGTGAGAGTCGACTTCAATGTTCCCCTGAACGAAAAATTCGAAATCACAGACGACACCCGCATCCGCGCAGCCATCCCTACCCTCAAGAAGGTTCTTGAAAAAGGCGGTTCGCTGATCATTATGTCCCACCTGGGCCGTCCCAAGGGTGTTGAAGCCAAGTATTCTCTCAAGCACATCATTGCTGCCGTAGAGGCCAAGCTCGGCGCCAAAATCCAGTTTGCAGATGATTGTATGAAGGCCGACGCACAGGCTGCCGCCCTGAAGCCGGGCGACGTGCTGCTGCTCGAGAACCTCCGCTTCTACGCAGAGGAAGAGGGCAAGCCCAGAGGTCTGAAAGACGATGCTACCGACGAAGAGAAAAAGGCTGCCAAGGCTGCTGTCAAGGCCAGCCAGAAAGAGTTCGTGAAGAAGCTCGCTTCTTATGCCGACTGCTACATCAACGATGCCTTCGGCACCGCTCACCGCGCACACGCTTCCACAGCTCTCATCGCCGAGTACTTCCCTAACGACAAGATGTTCGGCTATGTGATGGAAGGCGAAATCAAGGCCATCAACACCGTGCTGGAGTCTCCCCAGCGTCCCTTGACCGCTATCATCGGTGGCAGCAAGGTATCATCCAAGATCGGTATCATTTCCCACCTGCTTGACCTGGTGGACAACCTGATTATCGGCGGCGGTATGGTTTATACTTTCAAGAAGGCTCTGGGCGGCAAGATTGGCAAGTCTCTCTGCGAAGACGATATGCAGGATGTCGCTCTCAACGTGCTTTCCGAGGCCAAGAAGAAGGGCGTTAAGGTTTATCTTTCCGATACCGTTGTGGCAGCCGACGATTTCAGCAACGATGCCAACACCGTGGTTTGCCCTTCCGACAATATCCCCGACGCATACGAGGGTGTGGATGCAGCTCCCGAAACCGTGGCCAGGTTCCGCGACGTGATTCTCGCTTCCAAGACCGTTCTCTGGAACGGCCCCGTGGGCGTGTTTGAGATGCCCAATTTTGCAAAGGGCACCAACGCCATCGCGCAGACTCTTAAAGAGGCTACCGACAAGGGCGCCTTCACTCTGGTAGGCGGTGGCGACAGCGTGGCAGCAGTGACCCAGATGGGATATGCCGACAAGGTCAGCTACGTTTCCACCGGCGGCGGCGCAATGCTCGAATATCTCGAGGGCAAAGTCCTCCCCGGCATCGCAGCCATCCAGGGCTAAGCAAGTCCCATCACAACGTAAAAAGACCGGCCATTTGGTCGGTCTTTTTCGTTTGTAATTCTGCGGCTCTGCTCGCGGCTGCAATGCCTGCTGCGGAGCTCCGCTCGCTTTCAGCTCGCTTCGTCCCTCCCACCACATCCTTCGTCCTCGCTACGCGAGAACTCGTCTGCGGCGGGCCCCTCCCGCGCATGACGCCGCGGGTGGCGACATCCGCCGCAGGCATTCAGCCGACTTCGCGACGCCTTAGCTCTCAATTAATAGACTACTCGGGACGCATTGTCTTGACGTAGTCGCAGGAGCGCTTGATGCTCTCGTAGGGGTCGGCGCCTTGGGGGAAGCCTTCCTGCTCAACTACCTGGTACTGCATTCCAGCAAGGGATGCGTACTTGTAGATTTCGGGGAAGTCCACGCAGCCTGTCGCGGGGTCGCCCACTTCGATTTCGTCTTTCACGTGCCACATATAGAAGCGGCCGGGGTTCGCCTTGAACAGATCCACGGGATTGACACCGCCGCGGACAGCCCAGTAGAGGTCCAGCTGGAAGAAGACCTTGTCGGGATCGGTATTGGCCAGCATATAGTCATACCAGGTGATCTCGGTGCCGTCTTCCTGTGTGTACTTGAACTTGAACTCGTTGTCGTGGTTGTGGTAGCCGAACTTCAGACCTGCTTCACCAGCCATCTCGCCTACCTTGTTGAAGAGCTCGCAGTAGCGCGCCAGGGTCTGCAGCGAATCGGCAGCCATAGCGGGTGCCACGATGGTCTTGCAGCCAACGGCCTTGTGATGCTCAATGGCGCGCTGCCACCAGGCTATACAATCTTCCATAGGTGTGCGGTCGGGATTCGGGCCGTTGGTGTGCGAAGAGAGCACCTGGAGGCCGTTCTTCTCGCACAGAGCCTTGAAATCAGCGGGAGCCATTCCATAGAACAGACCGGCCTCGTTGTTGTAGTTGGCCATCTCCACAAAAGAGTAACCCGCCTTTGCGATGTTGGCCACACCCTCGTCCAGAGGGTTCAGATAGTCGCGTACGGAGTACATCTGTACCCCTATAAAATCGTTTGCGCCCTTCTGCTTGCAGCCGAATGCTGCAAACAGAGAGAGCGTCAAAACGATTGCCGTGAAAATGCGTTTCATGGCAAACTATATAAGATTAGAGTTCCTTAACCTTGAGGTTACGATACCAAACGGTGTCGCCGTGATCCTGAAGGCCGATGTAGCCCTCGTGGTTCTCGCCGCCGCAGTTGAGGATGTACTGGTAGGACTCGGGCATATTGGCCTCGGAGAATTTGCTGCCATCCAGCATCTCTTTCCACTTGGGAGTCCACATATGGTACTCGAGAACCTGCTCGCCGTTCTGATAGTGAACCACGGTGCCTTCGTAAACCATAATCTTTGCGGTGTTCCATTCGCCTGCAGGTTTTGCATTCTGGGGAACAGCGGGGATCAGGTCATACAGAGATGCACTCTGGCGGTTGTTGTCCTTGCCAAGCTTTGCATCGGGGTGACGCTCGTTGTCCAGAATCTGGTACTCGGGGCAAGTCTGGTAGATGCTCAGGCCGGGAACCTCCTGTGCCATATAGAAGACACCGGAGTTTGCACCCTCGGATACCTTCCACTCAAAAGTAAACTCAAAGTTCTTGAACTTCTTGTCGGCAAAGATAATGTCGCCGCCGTCCACTGCACCAGCTTCGCCACGGCCACTGCCGTTGATCTTGATGCAGCCGTCCTCGATGGTCCAGGCACCGGGAACGTGGTCGGTGAGATAACCGCGCCAACCGTCAAAGGTCTTGCCGTCGAAGATAGCCACAGCGTCATCTGCAGCTGCGTCGGCAGCTTTCTTCTTGTTGTTCTTGCAAGCGCCCAGGGTGAGTACCATAGCGCAGAGAACTGCAATTGCAAAAATCTTTTTCATAGTTATATCAATTTATGTCTGTCATTAGAACGGCATTGCGGGCAGAGAGTATCCCTCACGATAGGTGTGCTTGATGAGCTCTGCTGCGAAAGCCTGTGCATTGATGGGATCGGTGTACTTGTCTTCGAAAGTCGGGTGACCGTCGTGAACGCTGAAACCGTCCTTAACCTTGAACTGAATGGTCTCTGTGGGGCCGATGTTGGTGAACTTCATGTTCTTGCCGTCCCAGGCGAGCTCGCGGTTGAGGCCCTGCAGACGAACTGCGAGGACACCCATAACTACCATCTCGTTCAGAGGGCCTGCGAACTGGAAGTCGCTCTTGCAGGCTACGCGGTTCTCCTTGGACTCCTTGCAAGCGCGTACAAAGTCCATCTGGTGGTTCTGGTCAGCAACTTCGCGGGTAACTGAAGGTGCGGGCAGAGGTTTGCCGCTGAGCAGCCAGGGGTTGGTGCCGTAGCAACCGCATACCAGAACGTCCTTGGTACCGTAGAAGATAGCAGCGCCGCCGCTGTGGTTCATATTTACACCTACAGGCCATCCCTTAGGGAATTCGGGCTTCAGGCCGCCGTCGTACCAGGTAACTTCGCACTCGGGCATAGCAACCTTGGGCATATTGTCGCGAGCGGGGAATTTGAACTTGACGATCTGGGCGTTGGGAGCGCAGTCAATCATCAGGTTGGTGGAGCTGCCCTGGCAGGAAGTAGGATAGCCGAGCTTGAGGGCGTCAACTACAGGCTGCAGGATGTGGCAAGCCATATCGCCGAGAGCGCCTGTACCGAAATCCCACCAGCCGCGCCAGTTCCAAGGGTGATAGATGCTGTTGAAATCGCGATACTTGGCAGGGCCGATGAAGATATCCCAATCCAGAGTGTCGGGGATGGGGTCTGCCTTGGCGGGAGTCTCAAGACCCTGAGGCCAGATGGGACGGTCTGTGAAAGCGTCCACCTTGCGAACCTCACCTATGACACCGCTCTGGATAGCCTCGATAATCTGGCGGGTAGAGTTCAGGGAAGCACCCTGGTTACCCATCTGGGTTGCCAGGCCGTTTGCCTTTGCCAGGTTGGTGAGCAGGCGGGTCTCATAAACTGTGTGGGTCAGAGGTTTCTCGCAATATACGTGCTTACCCATTGCGAGTGCCTGGGCTGCGATGCAGGCGTGAGTATGGTCGGCAGTACCAACGATAACGGCGTCAAACTCGTTACCGATTTTGTCGAACATCTCGCGATAGTCTTTAAAACGCTTTGCGTTGGGGAATCTTTCAAACTCGTGAGCGGCATACTTCCAGTCGCAGTCGCAAAGAGCCACGATATTCTGGGATTCCATAGCGTTGATGTCGGCTGCACCACGGCCGCCGATACCTACGGCAGCAATGTTGAGCTTGTCGGTAGCTGCAACTTTTTTCTTTGCTTTTTTGGGCTCAGCCGCATTGGCGCTAGTGCTGAACAGGGGACCAGCCACCATAGCTGCACCTGCTGCCATTGCACTTGTCTGAAGGAAAGACCTTCTGGAAATGTTTTTACTCATAGTGATGAATGATTATTTATGATTGATTTGGATTTAATTAAAGTCTCTTCACGCGGACGTTGCGGATCCACAGACGGTCGCCGTGGCCCAGGAAGCCGATGTAACCGGAGGTACGCTTCAGTCCGGGATGGTCATTGCCGTCTATGGTGCCGTTCTTGGTGGCCTCTGCGATGTCGCCCTCGGTCACAACCTGACCGTTGACGGTGACGCGGATGTAGCTGCCTTTCATATAAATCTCCTCGCTGTTCCACTCACCCACGGGATTGAGGGCGTCGCGGTTCTTGGCGGGGATGATGCCGTACAGTGAGCCGTGGTACTGATAGGGTGCCAGCCAGCCCTTGTAGATGTCGTTGTAGTGATCAAGAATCTGAACTTCATAGCCCACGTATGCAGAGTCGCCCTCGCCGGGAGAACGCACGCCCACGCCGTTATTGGCGCCGGGGGTGAGCTTGAACTCGAAGCGGAAGATAAAGTCTGCATATTCGTCGTTGGTGTAGAGGTCGCCTACCCAGCTGCCGCCGCGGCTGCGGCTTTCAACTGCAATTTCTCCGTTCTTCACGTTGTAGTCTACCTTGTTGCCGTGCCACTTGTGCAGGCTGGTGCCGTCGAACAGCATCTCAAACCCTTCTGCCTTCTCTTCTGCAGAGAGCTGTGTGGGTTCTACGCTGGGAAGTTCGTGAATGTAGAGATCGCGGTATGCAATGCGGCTGCCGTGAGCCTGCAGCTCTATGAATTCCTCAACGGGAATAGGGAGGCTGCGGTCCCAGTAGTTCTCAAGCACGATGTTGTCCACAACCAGCTTGCCGTTCAGAATCACGGTGACGCGCTCGCCCTGCATCTTGATGTAGAAGCTGTTCCACTCGCCCACTGCGTTGTCTGCAATCACCAGCGGAATGCGCTCTGTCTTCTGGTTGTTGTAGAGACCGCCGCTGCCCACCTGGGCGCCTACCCATACGCGGGCGGTGTCCCAAATCTGCACCTGAGGGCAACTGCGCAGATAGATACCTGCGTCACCCTCTCTCTGACCGGGATAGATCTTCCAGTCCAGATACATTTCAAAGTCTTTGTATTTCTTGGTGGTGCAAAGGTTGTCGTATGCGTGGCCCACAAACTCAATGTTGCCGTTGGCTACAACCCAGTTCTCTGCCATAACCTTGTCGGCCTTGGCCTGGGCGGCTGCCAGCTGCTTGGGAGTGAGTTTTGCACGGAGGAAAGGATCGCCCTCGCCGTTTTGGTTGGTGGGAATCATACCCTGCCAGCCGGTGAGGTCCTTGCCGTTGAACATAGACACATAACCGGGATCATCCTTGGGAACGGCTGCCAGATAGCTCTCTATGCGCTGCAGGTCGTAGGGATAGTCGCGGCCGGTGTCGATACCCTTGATGCGGTTCATCACCTCGGTGATTTCGGGACCGAAGAAATTGGGGTTGCCGGTCACGATCTTGCGGATGGCGTTGGCGGCAGCCACCTCGGTGTTCTTGTTGTCCAGATATTTGGAGGCGAACTTGATGCCCTGGAATGCGCCGGTGTTTCCGATGCAATCGAGAATCAGGCACTTCTGGGCGTCGCTTGCAACATTGTCCATAATCTCGCGGTAGCGGAGCAGACGCTGTGCGCCGGGCTCGGCTGCAGTCTCAACCTTTACGATGTACTGCGGAACGGCCATCTCCACAAATTTTTTGTCGGCTGCATTCTTGTTGATGAAGCCGGCCACCTGGGAAATGTTGGCCACCTTGAGAATCATAGGCCAGTAGTAAGCCTTGCTCTGAGGGGTTACGATGTTGTTGCGGTTGGTAAGGATTTCAAGCTTTTCTGCATTGCTCATACCGTCCAGCGCCTCCAGGATAGCATCCTGGATCTTGGGGCGGTTGGCCTCGCTGCTGCTCTCGAGCAGAGTGTAGAGGCTAAGCAGGTCTTCGCCCTCTGCAACGGCGGGCAGTGCAGCAAAGGCGGCCTCGCTCACCGTGCTGCTGTTGTCAAACAGAGAACCCAGCACAAGGGCTTTGTTGGTGATGGACTGACGCTGGCTGATAAGGTTCAAAATGGCCTCTTTGCCGGCTTCGCCCGACTTGTCAAAATAAGAAGCAGCCACATCGGCCACCTTGCCGGGGAGGCAGCGGAGGCATTTTTCAGCCACTGCTACGTCTGCGGTATCGGCGCTGGTGAGCATCTTGGCCACAGTGGGCAGGGCGCAGCCGCAGCCCGATTTGGTAAGAGCCCACGCAGCTTCTTTGCGCACGCGACGGTCAGCGTCATCGATATAACCCTTGAATACAGAAGAGAGGGCTTTGTCTTTCTGCTCGCCAAGCCACCAGAGAAGGTCGGCTTTGGTATCGCTGCTTTTAAGTGCAGGCAAAAGTTTCACGATGGCATCCTTTGCGGCAGCCACGTCGCCAACTTTGTAAAGAGCGTCAAAGATGCTCTTTTTGTTGCCCTTCTTTATAAGCTTTGCAAGGTCTTTGATTTTGGTTGCGGGGGTTGTGCCGGGATCCAGCTCAGAAGAGGTGGTGACGTTCTTGCCGTCGTAGTTCTCTCCCAAGAACAGGAGCTGACGCACAAAGAGCTGCTTTATGGTTTCGTCTTTGGTCTTGCCTGCATAGCCCTTGAATGCCTCTTTTACATTCTGGAGGGTCTCGCCGCCAACCTCGGTAGCCTTGGTGGTGATGGCGCTAAGTGCAAACTCCACGGGGACCATAGATTCGTCCTGCTTCTCCAGCATATTGTACAGAAGGTCCATACCCTCTTTGCCGGTGCCCAGGAGTTCGGTGGCGAGCTCGTTGTAGAGCTTCATATCCTTGGCGGGGAATTTTGCCAGAGCGTCACCCACTATGGTGCTGGCCTTACGCTGATTGGGCTGTGCCTGCACACCAAAGCTGACGAGCAGCAGCGCAACTATTACTAAACTTTTGAATAACTTTTTCATTGTTTTCTCCTCCCGATAGATTAAAGATGCCAAGGTGCGCGCATAGGCTGGTAAACCAGACGGTTGGCGGCATCGTCATTGATGAATTCCTGCTTTTCGGAGTCGAAGTAGAGGGTGCGGCCAAGCTGCAGTGCCACTGCACCGATGTTGACCAGGGTGCAACTGCGGTGGCCGTTGACTTCGTTGAGGGCGAATTTCTTGCGGGTGCGTACGCAGTCCAGGAAGTCGGTGTTCTGCGGCAGCGGATCGGGGAAGTCTGCAAGTTTGTCTTTCCAGCCGGGAATGTCGCAGACGAAGTTGTTGTATACATTGCCGTTGGGGCCCTGGATGTACGGAGTCTTGGGATCGCCAAAGTCTTCTCCCCAGAGAACGATCTGGCAACCGTCGGCATAGGTATACTTGATCTCGCGCCAGGTTCCCGCTGCATCGTAGTGCTGCTGAGGTGCATCCACCTCAACCTTTACAGGGCTTTCGTCGTCCTTGTCCAGCAGATACTGCACGGGGTCGAGATAGTGCTGGCCCATATCTCCCAGTCCGCCGGCATCGTAGTCCCAGTAACCGCGGAAGGTATCGTGGCAACGGTGCTCGTTGTACGGCTTGTAGGGAGCGGGACCCAGCCACATATCATAGTCGAAATACTCGGGGATGGGCTGGGGATCCAGATGTTCCTTGCCTACCCAGAAGAATTTCCAGTCAAATCCTGTATGTTTGGAAACGGTGACTTTGAGGGGCCAGCCCAGCAGGCCGCTCTGAACAAGTTTCTTAAGGGGTGCCACCTCGGTGCCCAGACCATAGAATGTGTCTGCAAAACGGAACCAGGTGTTCAGGCGGAAGATGGTGTTGTAGCGTTTCATAGCCTCAACCACGCGCTTGCCTTCGCCAATGGTACGGGTCATAGGTTTCTCGCACCATACATCCTTGCCGGCCTTTGCTGCCTCGATGCTCATCAGGGCGTGCCAGTGAGGCGGGGTGCAGACGTGCACGATATCCACGTTGGGGTCGTGAACCAGGTCCATCCAGTTGTGATAGAGAGCGCACTGCCCAAAGCCCGCTTCCTTAGCCATGTTGTCGCCTCTTTTCAGGCGGGTCTCATCCACGTCGCAGATGGCTACCAGGCGGTCGGGCATATGGAAGTGATGGCCGCGGCCTATGCCGCCGAAGCCAATGATACCCTTGGTGAGCTGGTCGCTGGGAGCGACATAACCCTGTCCGCCGAGCACGTGGCGCGGTAAAATCGTGAACGCAGCAGTGGCCGCTGCGCCCTTTAGAAACTGTCTTCTACTTGTCATAGTGTTTTTATTGTTTGTAACTGATATACAGTGATTTAGCTGATGTTTCGGTTTGTTTCGCCGCAATATCAGTCAAAGTTAAGTATTTTTTGGTATTATTACAAGCGTTCGCGCTCGCGACGCATATCCTTCTCTTTGATGGATTCGCGCTTGTCAAACTCGCGTTTGCCCCGGGCGAGAGCTATATCCAGCTTGGCATAGCCCTTTTCGCTTATGAAGATTTTTATGGCTACGATGGTCATTCCCTTTTCGCGGGTGGCGCGCTGCAGCTTGCGCAGTTCGCGCTTGTTCAGCAGCAGCTTGCGATCCCGCTTGGGGTCGTGCCGGTTGTAACTGCCCCACCAGTACTCCGCAACATTCATATTGCGCACGAACAGTTCGCCTCCCACAAAGTAGCAGTAACTGTCCACAAGTGAGGCCTTGCCGGCCCTTATGGATTTGATTTCGGTGCCGGAAAGCACAATGCCGGCGGTGAACCTCTCCACGAACTCATAGTCAAAGGAGGCCCGCCTGTTTTTAATCTCAACCGTGCTTTTGGCTTTTGGCATAACTTACAACCTGTTAGACACCTCTACATTGGTGATGAGGATTCCCCCCAGACCTTTCGAATCAAAATGGCGGAAGGCTATGCAGATGGTGATATTGTCATACTTGTCCAGACTGTACTGGTGGTGCTTCAACTCTGTGGCGCTGTCCACAGTCTCTTCGCAGAGCTTTTCCACGCGCTGCAGGTTCCCGCCGTCTTCGTACATCGCCACCCATACCTCGTATTTGTCGCCAAGGTATTCAGGGTCGCTGCCCCGGGAATCCCACCTTACGCTGACACCAGGTTCCGGGAAATTGAATCTGGGGGTAACCATCCAGTTGTCCGGCTCAAGAGCTCCATAATACTCATCATACGAATATGAACAGGCAAATGTATCTTGGGTCTCGGGGTCGCGGAAGCACTTCCATCCGTTTTTATCCTTGTCGACATCTAAGGAATACCATCCGGACGGCAAGTCTCCAAAATAAATCAAGTTGTCACTATCAAAGTTCTCATTTATATAATACACCAGCGGCGCCTGCTGGATTACGGTGAGCACCAGCGTCTCGGCTCCGGCGGTGATGGTAATTTCTCCGGTCCGGTTCTTGGCAACGATGTTCGGAGACAGGCTGAATTTGAAGTTCTGCTCCTCTGCTGCCTCACCCTTGGGAGTCTGAATCTCTATCCACGACTCTGTGCAGGCCGCCTTCCACGAACGGCTGCTGGAGAGTTTGAGCCTTACGCTCTGCCCCTCGCTGGTATACACCAGATGGTCCGGATCGTCTCCAACCAGATTCAGATAGCCGTCGGCCGGCTGGCAGGAGCATACCAGGCATATAAATGCGAATAATATGAGTTTAAAATATGCTTTCATCTGTTTTCAATTGTCCAATTACGCAAATATACTACATTTCTTATATTTGTAGATATGTTTGAAGACTACGACATCGTTTGTGTTCTGGGGCCAACCGCCAGCGGCAAGACCCGCTATGCCGTGGATCTTGCCCGCAAGATGGACGCCGAAATACTCAGCGCCGACTCGCGGCAGGTATACCGCGGGATGGACATCGGCACCGGCAAGGACCTGGACGAATACGGCGATGTCCCATACCACCTGATAGACATTGTGGATGCCGGCGAGAAATACGATATCTACCGCTACCAGCGAGACTTTGAAAAGGCCTACCGGGATGTCCTCTCGCGCGGCAAGCGGGCCATTCTGTGCGGCGGCAGCGGACTTTATATCGAATCGGTGTGCTGCGGCTACCATCTGCCCGATGTCCCCGCAGACCCGGCGCTGCGGGCCGAATTGGAAAAGTATGACGACGAAACCCTCATCGCCCGCCTGGCCAGCCTCAAACATCTTCACAACACCACCGACTACGACACCCGCAAGCGGCTTATCCGTGCCCTGGAAATTGCCATCTGGGAGCAGGAACACCCGGTGCAGCGGAGCGCCTTCCTGCCCAAGAAGACAAAATACATTGGCATCAACGTCAGCCGCGAAGAGCGCCGGGAAAGAATCGAGCGCCGGCTCAGGGCCCGCCTGGAAAGCGGTATGATAGAAGAAATTAAAGGTCTTCTGGAGAGCGGAATCGCTCCTGAAGACCTTATCTACTACGGGCTGGAATATAAATTCGTGACCCGCTATCTTATTGGCGAACTCTCTTACGACGAGATGTTCAGCGGCCTGCTTACCGCCATCCGCCAGTTTGCCAAGCGCCAGATGACGTGGTTCCGGGGGATGGAGCGCAGGGGTATCGAGATCGAATGGGTGGACCCTATACGGTCATAATATCCTTTTCCTTGGCATCCAGAACCTCGTCTACCCTCTTCACATATTTGTCGGTAAACTTCTGGACTTTCTCTTCGTCGTCCTTCTCGATATCTTCGGGGAGGCCGTCTTTCTGCAGTTTCTTGAGCTGGTCCATAGCGTCGCGGCGGGCGTTGCGGATGGCCACCTTGGCATTCTCGCCCTCGCCCTTGGCCCTCTTGACCAGTTCGCGGCGGCGCTCTTCGGTGAGAGCGGGCACGTTGATGCGGATCACCTCGCCGTTGTTCTGGGGAGTGAAGCCCAGGTTGGCATCCATAATGGCCTTTTCAATGGCATGGATCATACTCTTGTCCCAAGGCTGAATGAGCATAGTCTTGGCGTCGGGAGTGGTGATGTTGGACATCTGCGGCAGCGGGGTGGCCGCACCGTAGTAGTTCACAATCACAGAAGCAAAGACCTCCGGGTTGGCCTTGCCGGCGCGGTAGGTCTTGAGTTCTTCCTGGAGGTGCGTTACCGCATCTTCCATCTTGAGTTCGGCAAACTCAAGGACTTCGTTAGCTTTTTCAATCATATCGGTACTTTTTCAGTTATTCATTGCAAACCACCGTTCCAAGGTTTTCGCCGGCCGCTATCTTTTCCAGCGTCCCCTCTGCGTTCATATCGAACACCACTATGGGGATGTTGTTCTCGCGGCACAGCGTAAACGCGGTGGCATCCATCACTTTCAAATTGTCTGCCAAAGCCTTGTCAAACGAGAGCCTCCCGTATTTCCGGGCATTGGGGTTCTTCACGGGGTCGCTGTCGTACACGCCGTCTACCTTGGTCCCCTTGAACAGCGCATCGGCGCCAATCTCGCAGGCACGCAGGGCTGCGGCGCTGTCGGTGGTGAAGAAGGGGTTGCCGGTGCCGCCGCCAATGATGGCCACGCCGCCCGCCTCCATAAACTTCACGGCCTCGTCACGCACGTAATACCGGGCCATCGGCTCCATCTTGGTGCTGGAGAAAACTTCCGCCGGCACGCCGGCGTTTTTGATGTACAGCGACAGGCCTATGGAGTTGATGACGGTGGCCAGCATACCCATATGGTCGCCGCGAACACGCTCAAATCCTGCCCCCACACCCTGCAGACCGCGGAAAATGTTGCCGCCGCCGACCACTATGGCCACCTGCGTGCCGGCCTTTACCACACCTGCTATCTGACGGGCAAACGAGCCCATAACCTCTTCGTTAAGACCTTTTCCGGAGGCGCCTGCAAGGGCCTCGCCGCTGAGTTTGAGAAGGATTCTGTTGTATTTCATTGCGTAAAATATTGCGTTTTATCCTAACAAAAGTATTCAAAGATTATGTTATTTACAACTTTCGGCTTAACTTTGCAGGACACTATTGAAGAAAAACAAAAAATTCATCAAACATACTATGGCAAAACTCTTCACCTCTTCTATCGGCAAGAAGCTCATTATGAGCGTTACCGGTCTGTTTATGATCCTGTTCCTGACAATGCATATGGTGCTCAACTTCACCAGCATTTTCAGCCCCGAGACCTTCCAGGCAGTGTGCGACTTTATGTCCCTGCCCATCGTGACCATTATGACTCCGATTCTTGCCGCAGGCTTCGTTTTCCACATCATCTACGCCTTCGTTCTTGAGATAGGCAATATGAAGGCGCGCGGCGGCCTCAAGAGATATGAAGTTGCCAACAAGGGCGCAGCCGATTCCTGGGCTGCCAAGAATATGATCTGGTTGGGTCTCATCGTGCTGCTGGGCTTAGCTATCCACCTGACACACTTCTGGTCAAAGATGCAGCTGCAGGAGATTACCGGCGGCGAGGTTGCCGATCCCAATATGCTGCTGGGCCAGACCTTCGGCAACATCTGGATCCTGATTCTCTACCTCGTATGGTTCTTCGCCATCTGGATGCACCTCTCCCACGGTTTCTGGAGCGCATTCCAGACCATCGGCTGGAGCGGCAGCAAGTGGCAGAAACGCACCAAAGTGATCGGCATAGTGTATGTCACCCTGCTTATGCTTGGCTTCGCAGCCACCGCAGTTGCAGCTTACCTGCGCGCCCACGGCTACATAGCCTAATTCTACCGGAGATACTGCTCGATTATCGAGTCACAGATAAACCATTTGTCACGGGGGATGCATAAAGCGTCTCCCGTTTCTTGTAACATGCCGGGCTCATCTATGAGCTCTTTGGGCACGCCGCGGGCGGTGCGCAGGCCGAGCATGATCTTCTCGTTATAGACATCGTCGGCGGTGAGCCTTTCGCCGCCGCCGTAGGGCAGATGGCCCGCTTCCAGCGCGGAGCAATATTCTTCGACAGATGCCGGATTCCACTGCCTGCGGTCGCAGCCGTTGAAAGAGTGCGCGGCGGCACCCAGACCCAGATATGCGATGCGGTCCCAGTAGGCGCTGTTGTGGCGGCTGTGACGGCCGGGAAGGCAGAAGTTGGAGATTTCGTACTGCCAGTAGCCCGCCGCAGCCAGAGTGTTCTGCAACAGCGTGTATTGGGCGGCGCAGGTTTCATCGTCCGGCTCAGAATATTCGCCACGGGCGGCCATTTCTGCCAGAGTGCTTTCGGGATCGATGCTCATCTGGTAGGCCGATATATGTTCCGGCCGCAGCGCCACCGCCTGTTCCAGATTGTAGCGCCACTGCCCTTCTGTCAGGCCGGCAAAGCCAAAAATCAGGTCGATGGAGATATTGCCGAAGCCCGCCTCACGCAGACGGGCGAATGCCTCCCGCGCCGTGGCGGCCGTGTGGCGGCGGTTCATCCATTTCAGATGTTCATCGCAGAAAGACTGGACCCCCATACTGATGCGGTTCACGCCGGCTGCGCAATAGGCCTCCAGCGGCGCCGCGCCAGACGCCACGTCTTCTGGATTGACCTCAACGGTGAATTCTTCAATATTCGACAGGTCAAACGCTTCCCCAAGCGCATCCGCAATCGCCGTAAAGTCATCGGCAGAAAGCAGGGATGGCGTCCCGCCGCCGAAATATACGGTCTTTACAGGGCCGCAGCCGTCAAGATAATCCCGCCTGAGGGCCATTTCTCTTTTGAGCGCAGCCACATAGCGGCCGTGCCCGCCGAAGCGGGGGCAGACCTCGGAATAAAATCCGCAATAAGTGCAGAAAGAAGCACAGAACGGGATATGGACGTATATCCCCGCCAAAATTACCTCAATACAAGGTCAGCGCTGCCCAGCTTGCCGTCGGCGCCGTAGACATCCACGGAGTAGGTGCCTTTGGTGTAGCTGGAGGCTCCGCTGAAGTAGATGCTCATATCCACCTCGCTGCCCTGGTAGTCAACCTCGCGGGAAGCGCTGCAGATCATCTCCTCTCCGCCGCTCTTGAACACGCGCTGGTCGCCGGAGGTCATCACTATGCCGTCGGGGCCTTTGACGCGGATATAGATGCGCCTGTAGCCCGTCTTGGCCAGGGCATTCTCTACCAGACAAAGGTCTGTGCGGAGCTTGACCACGCGGCTGCTGCGGTCGGTGACGTCGCCGCTGCCGTTGATGCCCACCAGGGTGATGCCGCGGGCCTTGAGCACGCTGCCCTTGGTAACCTGCTTCTCGAGATTGTCTGTGGTGGTGCGCAGCTCGTCATATTTCTTGCGGCTGTCGGCGGCCTCTTTCTTGGCGTCCGACGCCTGCTGGCGCAGGGTGGTGTTAAGATTGTTCAGGGAGTCTATCTGTACGATATAATGCCTCATAATGGAGCGCATTGTGCCCAGCTCGTTTTCATATTTGCGGATCTGGGCGCGGTTGGTAGCCTCGGTCTTTTTGAGGCGCTCTATCATCTGGTCCACTTTCTCGCGCTCTACTGCCAGCGAATCGGTGAGCAGGGTGCTGTTCACATACAGGGAATCGTAGTCGGCACGAAGGGCCACCATCTGCTCTGTGAGATCGGCCTTCTCTACCTTGAGCTGCTTCACTATCTTGCTGTTGTTAAACCAAATCACACCCAGGGCGATGAGCAGTATCGCAGCCACCATACCCAGGGCAACAATGATTTTCCTAAGTTTTTCCGCAGTTTCCATATAGATGATATATTTGATACAAAAATAGTTATTTTTGTAAACATTCAATTCTTAAGCCACACGATTATGAAGTACCTGATCCGTTCCCTGAAGTATCTTTTATACTTTGTGATTATATTCTGCCTGTGCCTCGCCATTGTGGTGCTGTTCTCACACCAGTCCTTCTCTGACATCCCGTCCCTTTTCAAGGAGGGTTCATTCCTGCCCATCTGCCTTATTTTCCTGGGCTTTGCGCTGCTTTACCCGGCCGTGGGATACCGCAAGGCCAAGCTGGTGCTGGACGGCGAATGGAAAGACTACCGCAATGCCATTATGAAGACTATGGAAGGCGCCGACTACGAGCTGGTGAGCGAGACCGACCGCACACTAAAATTCCGCTCAAAACGCACCGGCGTGCGCCTTTCCCGTATGTGGGAAGATGCCATAACCTTTGAGCAGCAAGAGAACGACCCCGCCCTGGTAAAGGTGGACGGCCCCAGCCGCGACACCCTGCGCCTGGTGGGCAGCGTTTACTACAACTACCGTATGGAACACCCTCAAAGCGAAGAATAATATGAAAACGGTAAAGGAATATCCCGAGCTGATGCCGGCCGAAATAGACCGCTCCCTGCTGGAGGCGGAGGGTATAATGTGCGACATCCTGAACCAGAATCTGCTTTACATCAGCTATGCACCCTGCGCAGACTTTGCCATCAAGTTGGTGGTTGCAGACGAAGACTACAACCGTGCCCTCAGCATTCTGAACGCCACAATCGTAGAAGACTCCCCACAGGAATAGGGCAACATTCAAGTTCACAAATGACTATTCCCCGCCAAAGTGGCGCGGGTTATTATGGCCGAGATTGCTGTCCATGGCTATACTGTCCAGCGCCTATTCCCGAAATGAGCCCTTGGCGCGAGGATACCCCATCCCAGAAGCATCTCGGAGAAGGATTGCTCCGCGCCAGTTTGGCGGTCGGGGCAGAAAAGCCGAAGCATCGAAGGCGGTGCTGAACGGTGCAGACCCAAGCGTGGTCCAGCAGATGCTGGGGCACGAATCAATCCTGACCACCGAAATCTATACCCACTTAGACTCCGCCAATAAGTGCGAAAACTAACACAAAAAAAGAAGATTTCATATTTATTACGATTATAGTGTCAATAGGAAACAAAGGAACATATAGTACCAAGACGTATAAGCGAAGTACCCATCACCTTCAAAAGATAGCGGGTAGTTCAACGAATCCTTATAGTGAACTATCAAATACATAAAACAACCATGTATAATTCTGGTCGTCCAAAAAAGATTCCGCCCTTACACTATGAAAGACATTAGTATCTCTGTCGTAGACTAAAGCATATAGAACAGCATCTTCAATACTCCAATAATAACCATTATAATAGTCCCTACTAAGGTTTTCAATTGAAAACAGATAATGCGTTCGCGAAGTTAAAGCATAATTGATCAGGGGAATAATGACAGTTTCGTGATACCAATTGCGATATGTGATGGGGCCAGCCATCTCATAGCCTTTAATCTCTCCACAATAATACAACTGCCCCAGCGGGAAAACGTAGTACTCGTCATTGTTGACATCTAATGCGATATCGTTTGCTAAAATAGGGTGCTCCAAAAAACTAAAGAGTGAGTCCTTCCTCTGTGATGGAGATAAAGCCAACCATTCTGTTCCATATTCATACAGATTCATAATACATGGAACATATAAAAGAGTTGTGTCAGTATAGGCACTTTTATATTGTTCATATCGTTCTAAATAGTCATTAACAAAACTGTGACTGTCGTGAATATCCTGTGCTGTCATTAGAGGGGATATGACAACACCCATTATTGTTAATAGTATACGCAAGTTCATTATTAAAACTTAAAAAAGGTGATATTTGATATTGCACTAGAACTAATCCACGATGTTGTACCGCTTGCTGGATTCCATATCCTAAAAGATGGTGCTTGAATGACTTTGCTGCCAAACCAACTAAGTCGATCTCTCGAAATGCCTATCACATTGACCCAATGCTTTACGTCACCATAACTGATTGTCCCTGCTGCCTCTAGAAGATTATCTCGGATGTCTGGACCATAAGAATTAATAGCATCTATCAAAGCCGAAGAATCATACCGTCCTTGAAATATGGCGCTTTCAGACACACTTCCCAATATCTTAAAATCACCACCTGGCCGATTACCATTTTGTGCAAGAAATTCTGCTGCCTTATGATTCCCATGCCCCGCATCTGCATATTCAGCAGCATATGCATAACATTCTTTTTGGGAATCTGGTTGAATGCTGACACCCTTTTTTACATCTGCTTTAAATGTATTGTCCTCAAGTCGGTTTGACCAAGGATCAGCCCCATGCTCTTTAGCATATTGATAGCCCTTGATACCACCCGAAACAGCTCCTGATATGCCTCCCCATAGAGCCCCCTGTAAGGCCGAGGCTTTAACGCCATCATACCAATTCTTTTGAGCAATTAGGTTATTACCAATTGTGGTTAATGCATTCGAGGCAGCCCCTGTGGCAGCGCCTGTTGCAGATCCGATAAGCGCCCCAGCCCATACACCGGCCGCTTGAGTTACTCCTGCTAACCAGCCTGCGCCAACGGCCGACAACGCACCAACCCCTGCACCGACAGCAAAAAAGCCGACGCCTGACCAGAATCCCTTTTGCTTGATAGTACTCCAATTGGAGATGATGTTACCTATTCCTCCTATTGCGGCTCCAATAATGATATTCCAGAACTCTCCATCTTCATCGGTATACTTCAGTGGATTGTTTAGGCAGTAGGAGTAACGGTTGAAGTTGCCGGGGATATCGGGAGCCTGGATATAGGGGTCGGGAGAGAGGAAGCGGCCTACGAGGGGGTCGTAGAGGCGGGCGTTCATATTTATCAGGCCGAACAGCGGCAGGTGTTCGTGA